>NZ_CAMFHL010000023.1 GCF_945952095.1 uncultured Arsenicibacter sp.
GATATAGAGCCATTGCGCCTGATGGTAACCGACGACAAGCCCGCAAGGCAAAAAAAAAGGGGCATAAAGCCCCTTTTTGTACAAAACCAATATGTGCGATCCTATTGGTAGCCCGGATTCTGCTTCAGGACATCTTTCCCCTGAAGGTCAATCTGTGCCTGCGGGATTGGCAGATATTCATCCTGATTCGGTGTAAACTTAGCGCTGCCTAAGGCAACCGGAAGCTTTTGCCCTTCATATGACAAATAGGCATTCATGCTTGCCTCTGCAACACCCCAGCGTAAAAGATCAAAGAAACGGTGTCCTTCACCCGAAAGCTCCAGCTTGCGTTCAAACCGTACTGCCGTTCTGGCAGCATCTTTTGAGGCAAATGCCGCTGCGGTATACTCACTGATTACATATTTGGCAGCCGGTGCATTGTTTTTCAAGACAAACCCTGCCGGATTAGCTGCCCGTTTACGCACCATGTTTACATATTCCAGCGCTTTGGTCAGCGAACCAACCTCAACTTCAGCTTCTGCGGCCATTAACAGCACATCGGCATACCGGATAATCGTATAGTTCATAGCGGTATAGCCCGGGTGCCAGCCATTACTTTGCTGGTAGGTTCCCTGGTCCGCTCGGTAATATACGTACTTCTTCGGCGTATACGGTCCGCCGTAATCCTGCTTCCGTATCCAGTCATAACCCGGGTGATCCTGCCAGTCAAGATAAGGAATGCCACGACGACCCACTGAATGGTCAAGGCGCGGATCGAGGTTACCGGCATCCGGCGTAAACGCAGCGCTTGACAGGATACCCTGATCGTTTTTAACCTCATTACCAGCTGCGTTATATGTTCCGTTCAGCAACGGCAACCCGTTGGCATTTGTCCGGAAAGAGTTCACCAGCTCAAAGCTTGGCTGGAAAAATCCGCAGCATCCCGCCGGTCCGTTTGTACCGGTGTTGTACGGATAATTCAGGTCAAACTCAGGGTTGGCGTTATTCGCATCACCGGTATTGGTTGCTGCCTGAATGGCAAACACAGACTCCTCGTTATTGTCATTTGAGGCTTTATATAGATCTGCATATTTAGCCACAAGCGCATACTTTTTACCGTTAGCCGTTTTGCCATTGGCAATGATCTGATCATATAACGTCTTGGCTTCCGTGTATTTCTGCTGATACATATAGGCCTTGGCCAGCAAGGCTGCTGCTGCCCATTTATTGGCGCGGCCAGCTGCCTCCTGCGTTTCCGGCAGGTTGTTATAAGCGGTCTGAAGATCAGCTACAATTTTCGGCCACAAATCCTGATCGTTCTTAACCTTCTCAATGCCAGTCGCATAGTCCAGCGTTTCATCGACATAAGGCGTGTTGTTATACAAACGCTTCAGTTCGAAATAATAGAATCCGCGCAGGAATTTTGCTTCAGCACCGATGCGGGCCTTATCGGCATCAGTCACATCCGGACCGGCAGCCGCCAACAGACGCAGCACGTTGTTTGCCCGGCTGATTCCTTCGTATTTGACACGCCATGCACCGGCCACGTCGCCGGTAGGGATAGTCTCAAACCGCTGAATCGGGTTAATGGATGAGAAATCGCCAGGGTCAGTTCCTTTGTTGGCATCGCCCCCACGGATACTGCCATAGACCCAGTTCGACGATGAACCAAGGCGTTCAGAACGGCCATTCAACATGGCATAAACTGAGATAACGGCACCTTCAATGCCTTTTTTCGACGCCAGCTGTGAGGCACCCAGCTGCCCCGTCGCCGGTACATCCAGAAATTTATCTTTACAGGCAAACCCGATGAAGGTTAGCATGAGGGTGGCCGCGGCGCCGGCAGCTACCTGTTTTATATTGTTTGTCATATTGCTTAAATCAAGTTTAGGTTATCAGAAACCAAGGCTAATACCGCCGACAAAACTCCGCGTGATTGGATAGTTACCAACGTCAATACCAAAGTTTGTATCTGCCGAACCACCAACGCTAGGATCCAGACCCTGATATTTCGTAATCGTCAACAGGTTGTTTGTCGATGCAAATACGCGCAGACGCTGTATTTTCAGACGTCCCAATGCACTGGCCGGAATGTTATACCCGATTGACAGGTTTTGCAAACGGAAGTACGAGCCGTCTTCTACGTAGTAAGAGTTCGACTGGGTGTTAGTACTGAAATTGGACGCAGATTCGAAGATCGGCAGTTTGCCGCCCGGGTTTTCAGGCGACCATGAGTCCTTCACACGGGCGCTGATTGAGGCACCGGAGAATGACGGATAAAAATCTGTATACCACTTCGATACGTTAAAGATCTTGTTCCCGATCGAGGTATACATATACGTCTCGATATCGAAGTTCTTATATGTAAACTTGAGGTTCAGACCACCGGTAAACTTCGGCACCGGGCTACCCAGATACGTACGGTCATCGGCAGTAATCTGTCCGTCGCCATTCAGGTCGGCGTAGCGGAAACGACCGATACCAGTTGGCTTACCCTGATTTTCTGAAGTAATGTCCTTCGTTTTGGTAACACCTTCCTGAGTCGGAGCGGCGTCGATTTCTCCCTGGTTCTGGAACAGGCCCATTACCTTATAGCCATAGAAGGCTGAAATCGAATAACCCAGCTGGTTACGGATCGGGTTGATGCCCCGGAAACCAGGGTTGATCGTCGTCAGATACGTTAAGCCCTGCGTTAGTTCCACAATTTTATTGCTCAGCACACTACCGGTAATGTTCGCTTCATAACCAACTTCGCCGTTGATTTTACCACGGGTAATCACCTGCAAGTCAACACCCTGGTTACGCATTTTAGCTGCATTCACGAATGGTGCATCCGCATACGTACCAATTACGTCCGGTACCGGCACCTGGAACAGCAGGTCTTTGGTATCTTTCCGCCAGATGTCCAGAATTACTTCCAGGCGATTGTTGAAAAACGATCCGTCAAAACCGATGTTCGATGAAACGCTGGTTTCCCATTTCGCATTCGGGTTTCCGATACGGGTCCGGTAATAGCCTTCGAATGTGCTGTTGTTGGTACCATTGATGTCATATGCCGAGTTACCCAGATTGGCACCATATAAGCTATACTGGTTGTTCGGATCAACGTTGTTTGAGTTACCCATCAGACCATAGCCACCCCGTATTTTCAGGTCGGTTACCCACGGCAGATCCTTCATAAACTCTTCAGAAGACAACCGCCATGCCGCCGAGAAGGCAGGGAACACACCATACCGGTTATTGGCCCCGAACCGCGATGACCCGTCACGACGAACAATGGCCGAAACCAGATATTTGTCATTGTACGAATACTTCAGCTGACCAAAGAGCGAATAGAAGTTAATTCCTTTGAAATAGCCACTGCCCACAATACGGTTTGTTGCCGAAACGGTACTGAGTGTAATATAGTTAGGGTCCAGTGCAAACGGATTGATACCATTTCCGGAGATATTCCGGCTTGAACCCGTATTTAACGCTTCCTGGCCGACCAGCACATCTACATTATGGATACCAAACCGCTTTTTATAATTCAGTGTATTGGTAACTGTCCAGCCAAATGAATAGCCGCCGTACTCGTTATACCCAAAATCCTTGTTATTTTCCGAGTTTTCGTACTGAATCCGGTTGTAGCCAACACCATAATAGTTGTTGTACTGACCGCCAATGCTGCTCCGTAGGGTCAGGTTATCAATCGGATCGATTTCGATGTAAACGTTACCAAAGGCATTTCCGTTGAAATCCTTGTTATTCCGCAGGTTATCGCGCTCGGCAACCGGGTTACGCGGGTTGTTAAACCCTTTAGCCGCTGTGCCGGCATAGCCGCCGAATTCATCATAAATGGGGATAATAGTCGGAATCCGGAAAGCACCCAGAATCTGGTTTTCATCGGCAGCAACACCCTGACCACCATTGGCACCACCCTGACCAATCACGGAGCGGTATGTAAACTGAAGGTTTTCGCCGATGCGGATCCGCTTGGTCAGATCAAATTCAGTGTTTGCACGGAATGTATACCGCGAAAAGTCATTGTATAACAGAATACCGGCCTGGCGCTGTGCCCCGAAACCAATATAATACCGGCTGCTTTCCGTGCCCCCTGAGAAACCAAGGCCATGGCGCTGAATCGGTGCAACGCGTGTGATGGCGTCATACCAGTCAGTACCCTGCTTGTTTGCTTTCACAACCTGATAGATTGCACCGGCGTTCTGGTCAACATTATATTTTGCTTTTTCTGCGGCCAGATCGATCGATCCGGTAACGCCATACCGGTTTCCAACAATCAGATAATCAGGAATTACCGGCGTAGCACCGCTACCGAACTGCTGATGTGTCCATTCCGGATCGCCGGGCTTATAGCCTGAATTCCGGAAAGCACGCCATGTCCAGTCAGCGAATTCAGTCGGGTTAAGCATTTCCTGGCCTTTACCAGGCAGCGTTGCGCCATACTGGCCGTCGTAGGAAACAGATAACTTACGGGCTGTTTTTGACCCCTTTTTCGTCGTATAGACAATTACACCGCTGGCCGCACGGGCACCATAAATCGACGCCGTTGCCGCATCTTTCAGAACAGTTGTTGTTTCGATATCATCCGGCGACAGGAAATCCGTCGACGTTACCGGTACACCGTCCACAATATACAACGGCTGGTTACCGCCAAACGCGCCGAAACCACGAACCCGCACCTGGCTGGTCGTTCCCGGCTGCCCGTTGGTAATAACGGTTACCCCGGATACACGGCCCTGTAATTGCTGTTCGACGTTTCCGGATGGAGTCGCCTGTAAAGCACGGGCTTTTACGGTAGAAACCGCGCCCGTTGTCTCGCGTTTGCTGTCTGTTGAATAACCCGTAACCACGACTTCACTCAACGCCGTTACATCGTCCTCGAGCGAGACGTTCACGGTTGTCTGATTGCCGACAGCTACTTCTTTTGTTTTAAAACCGATTGCAGAAATGACCAGCGTAATGTCACCTGCACGGGCATTCAGAGAATAATTACCTTCTGCATCGGTGGCCGTTCCTGTCGAAGAGCCTTTTATAACCACGTTGGCCCCCGGCACGGCCCCATCGGTACCGGTTATCCGCCCGGTAATGCGTCGGTCCTGAGCAAATGCATGGATGCTCATCAGCATGCATACACAAAGCGTGACCCTTTGCAGCAACTTGTAAAGAGTTACCTTCATAGGATGTTAAGGAAATTGTTTAGTTAAATTATTATCAATTAATGTATATTAATTTGTAACAATTTTATGAAAAATATTTATAATCAAAAATTAGCTATGAATTATACAAGCAGTATAAACGCGTATTTTTGTGTACTTTTTTATCAATTTCTTTACTGGAAGTAGTATTATTATACTGACAATCAACTTTCAAAAAATTGTATACCTTTTCTTATTTAATGTATAAAATTATTAAGCGGTTACTGTTAGTAATGCACAGAAAGCAAGCTCTTCCGGTATTTCTGGCACCATTCCAACTGTTTTTTGTATTTTAGCCATCCTATTTTTTACCTACTGAACAATGTTCCAACGCGTTCTACTTGTTGTGGCTGTAGCCGCCCTGGTCAGCTGGCTGGGCACAGCCTGTCAACAGCATACTGATACTTTGTTTACCCTCGTTTCGGCCGATAAAACCGGTGTTACTTTTTCAAACCGGATTACGGACAACGACTCAATGAACATTCTTGACTTTGAGTACATTTATAATGGCGGCGGTACAGCAATCGGCGATTTTAACAATGATGGTTTACAGGATATTTTCTTCTCGGGAAATCAGGTAGCTAATAAGTTGTATATCAACAAAGGCGAGCTGAAATTTGATGACGTAACCACAAAAGCCGGTGTCGGAGGTAACGGCAGATGGTGTTCCGGCGTTGCGCTGGTCGACATCAATAATGACGGCTGGCTGGATATTTATGTGGGTGCAACCGTTTTCAAAGACCCGAAGAAGCGGCAGAACCTGTTGTTTGTCAATCAGGGCGGCACCAAAGGCGGTACGCCGGTTTTCAAGGAAATGGCACAGGAATACGGTATCGCTGATGACGGTCACACCACCAACGCTGCCTTTTTCGACTATGACAATGACGGTGACCTCGATTTGTATGTGCTGACAAATACCATTGAGCAGTATCCGAACGCTTACCGGCCTAAGATTACAAACGGTACTTCACCGACGACGGACCGCCTGTACCGGAATCTGTCGGTGGAACGCTCATCGAATGCCGCGCTTACCAGCAAACCGCTCTTTGAAAATGTGTCGAAACAGGCTGGTATTCAGATCGAAGGATATGGATTAGGGATCAACATCTGCGACATTAACCGCGATGGCTGGAAAGACGTTTATGTGACCAATGACTACCTGTCTGACGACCTGATGTATATCAATAATCAGGATGGAACATTTACAGACCAGCGACAGACCTACCTGAAGCACACCAGCAACTCGGCCATGGGCAACGATGTAGCTGATATTAACAACGACGGTCTGGCCGACATCGTTGCCGTTGACATGCTCCCGCGCGACAACTACCGGAAGAAAATGCTCATGGGCCCCAGCAATTATCAGGTTTACCTTAACAATGAAGAGTTTAACTTCGGGTATCAATACGTCCGCAATACCCTGCAACTGAACATGGGTAACCGCCCGGCGCAAGGGAAGGAGAAAAAGGGCGCACCGGTTTTCAGCGAAATCAGCCTGTTTTCAGACGTAGCCGAAACCGACTGGAGCTGGTCTCCCCTGCTGATCGATTTCGACCATGACGGCAACCGCGATCTGGTGGTTACGAATGGGTTTCCGAAAGACATTACTGACCGTGACTTTATCTCATTCCGGGCCAACAGTTCGTCGGTATCAACGAAGGACTACATGCTTTCGCAGATTCCGGTGGTGAAAATCAGCAATTATGCCTTTAAAAATAACGGCGATCTGACATTCAGCGACGTTACCGAAAAATGGGGGCTTAAGCAGCCATCGTTCTCAAACGGAGCTGCTTACGGTGATCTCGATAACGACGGTGACCTGGATTATGTCGTCAATAATATCAACGATTCGGCCTTTGTTTACCGCAATAACCTGGTTGAACGCAAACCGGATGATGCCGCTTACCTGCGGATGCACTTTGTGGGTCCGGCACAAAACCGGATGGGCCTGGGTGCTATTGTAGAGCTATATTACCACGACCCGAAAACAAACGAGGCCCGTAAGCAGGTCTATGAACACAGCCCGTATCGCGGCTATCTGTCGACGGTTGAACCATCCGCCCATTTTGGTTTAGGGAATGTGCAGACGATCGACGAAGTGCGGGTGATCTGGCCAACTAAGAACGGCGAGGTAAAACAAACACTGCGGAATGTTAAAGTGAATCAGATCCTGACGGTCAACAGTAAGGATGCAACCGAAAAAGTCGTCCCCGAGCCTGCTGTTCAGCCCCTGTTCAGCGAAGTAACCGATTCGCTGGGCATTAACTTTACCCATCAGGAACCGGAATATATTGACTTTAATGTGCAGAAACTTCTGCCGCATAAGTTATCGCAGTTTGCGCCGGCCGTTGCAGTAGGCGACGTCAACGGCGACGGCCTGGACGACTTCTTTGTCAGCGGCTCACGCTTCCATCAGGGTACATTTTTCCTGCAGGGAGCTAACGGCAAGTTTACGCAGAAGCCTCTCTTCCCCCCTACGGCAAAAGCGCAGTCGGGTGGAATGCAACCGATTACACAATCGGCATTGCGGGACCCTTCGCCTAATCCGGAAAAGCAGTCAGAAGACATGGGTACGTTGCTGCTCGATGTAGACCGCGACGGTGATCTGGACCTGTACATTGCCAGCGGCGGTATCGAAGGAAATGCCGGCACAGACGTCTTTATGGACCGGTTGTACCTTAACGACGGTAAAGGCAATTTTACGCTTGCAGTCAATGCGCTGCCTCCGGTTTTCTCCAGTAAATCCTGCGTAAAAGCCACCGATATCGACCGCGACGGCGATCTGGACTTGTTTATCGGTGGCCGGGTTGAGCCTGACCACTATCCGCAACCGGTTTCCAGCCTGATTTTGCGGAATGATACCAAAGGCGGGCAGGTTAAGTTTACCGACGTTACAGCGCAGGTAGCGCCTACCCTCAAAGATGTCGGTCTTGTCTGCGATGCACTCTGGACCGATGTGGACAACGACGGCTGGCCGGATCTTTTCCTGGCCGGCGAGTGGATGCCGTTAACGCTCCTGAAAAATCAGCAGGGCAAACTTACTAAAGTTGATGAGAAGTCTCTGGGGGCCAAAAAAGGCTGGTGGAACTCCCTAGTTTCCGGTGATTTCGACCATGACGGGGATGTTGATTATATTGCCGGGAACCTTGGCTTAAACGCCCGCATGCGGGCCAGTGACGCACAACCAGCCCGGATATATGCTGCCGACTTTGATAATAATGGTTTTTACGATGCCATTCCGACCATCTATATTCCGGATGAAACCGGTAAAATGCAGGAATATACCTTCCATGGACGTGAAGATCTGATTAAACAGATGATTGCCATGCGGGCCCGCTTCCCGTACTATAAGGATTTTACGACCGCCACAATCGATAAGTTGCTGAAACCGGAAGAACGGGAAAAAGCGCTCGTACTGGAAGCCAATTACTTCCAGTCGTCTTATCTCGAAAATAAAGGCGATGGTACGTTTGCGATCCGGCCGCTGCCAACACTGGCCCAGCTCGCCCCGATCTTCGGTATGGTGGCAAGCGACGTTGACCGCGACGGGAATCTGGACGTCATGCTGGTCGGCAACGACTACAGCGGTGAAGTACTGATGGGACGGTATGACGGCTTAAACGGCTTATGGCTCAAGGGAGACGGCAAAGGCGGTTTTGCGCCGCAATCCATGGCCGGCAGCGGATTCTTTGTACCAGCCAATGCCAAAGGTCTGGCTCAACTGACCGACGCCAAAGGTCATGAACTGCTGATTGCCTCACAAAACCGTGGCCGGCTGTGTGTCTTCAAGGATCAGAAACCGGCCCGTATCGTTAAACTTCAGCCAGCAGACGCGTCCGCACTGGTCACGTATGCCAACGGGCAGAAGCAGAAAGTTGAGTTTCCGTACGGACATTCGTTTATGTCACAGTCAGGCCGGATGATGGTACTGACACCGACGGTAAAAACGATTGAAGTAACAGATAGTCAGGGCAAAAAACGTCAGATACAGTAGGTAGTTGTGTAACCGGATTTACCCTATGCTTAGGCTTTTTCTCTTATTGAGTTGCCTGTTGAGCTGCCAGTCAGCGGCGGATGTCGTATACACCGGCGAAAAGCTGAAAGGGGTAAATCTGGTTGCTCCCCCCCGCAAACCGGAAACCAACAGCCTGACCGAGGTTAAACACATCGGCGGCGAATGGATAGCCATTGTTCCGTATGGCTTTTGCCGGAAAGGCGAAGCCCGCTTTCATTATTTTGGTAACCGCAAAGAGCAGGGACGCGGCGGCCAATGGTGGGGAGAAACCCCGGAAGGCGTTGCCGGTACCATTCAGCTGGCCCGCGAACAGGGGCTTAAGGTCATGCTGAAACCCCACGTCTGGATGATGGGTGGCTCCCACCTTGATCTGGCCTTTGATTCGGAACAGGACTGGCAGGCCTTTGAAACCGATTACAGCCAGTACATCCTCGATTTTGCCCGCATGGCTGACTCCCTGCATGTCGATCTCTATTGCATCACCACCGAACTGGACCGTTTTGCAACCGCACGGCCCCAATTCTGGAAGCGCCTCATCGGGCAGGTACGACAGCAGTACAAAGGGAAACTTACTTACGCCGCTAACTGGGACCGATACGAAAAAATCCCGTTCTGGAACGACCTTGACTACATTGGCGTGGATGCCTATTTCCCACTTTCAGATGACGCACAACCTACTGTTAAACAACTTGTTAAAGGCTGGAAACGGCATTTGAGTGATCTTTCCGGCTTTAGCCGCAAAACGCAGAAACCAATTCTTTTCACCGAATTCGGGTATAGGGCCTGTGCTTTTTCTACGGAGAAACCGTGGGAGTCAGAAACTGCCTGTACACCCGATGAAACCATTCAGGCGAATGCCTATGCTGCTTTTCTGGAAAGTGTCTGGCAACAGCCCTGGTTTGCCGGTGGCTTTGTCTGGAAATGGTTTATGCAGGACACTCACCGCGGCCGTGAACGCGATCAGTTCAGCCCGCAGGGCAAAGCAGCGGCAAACGTGCTGAAAGCAGGGTGGCAAATGTCTACACCAGCTCCTCCCGATACGCACTAGGGGTCTGACCGGTAACCGCCTTAAAGGTTTTATTAAAATGGGACAGGTTGTTGAAACCGACGGCAAAACCAACATCAGCCACCGTTCGTGAGCTATGCAGCAGCCGCTGTGCCTGATTCACCCGGTATTCATTGACAAACTCAGTAAACGTCATCTGCGTAACTTTTTTGAAATAGCGGCAAAAAGCCGGTACCGTCAGATTAGCCACTTCTGCTACTTCTTCCAAATTTATTATTTTAGCGTAGTTGACTTCGACGTATTTATAAATCCGGTTGATGCGTTCCTGCTCGCGGGGACTTGGGTCAAACAAAATACCTTCGGCATGCAGCGGTGTCACGTCCGGTGTAGTGGCCAGATGCTGAAAAATTGCCAGCAGACTCAGCATCCGCTCAAATGGCGGCAAGGTTGGTAGTTCAATGAGCTTTGGTCCCAGCATCTGCCGCGTTTCCAGACCGAACGATAAGCCCAGCCTCGCACGTTCAAACAGACGACGGATCGCTGTCAGCTCAGGTCTGCCGAAAAACTCACCACCCAGAAAATCATCCCTGAGCTGCACAACCACCTCCTCAAACTTATGCTCGACGCCATAGCTCAGGTTCAGATGCGGGATATTCGGACCGATAAATAAAAGCTGCCCGTTTTCGTACGTTGAAATATGCTGACCGATATGCTGTTTCCCGTTTCCAAACGGCAGGTAAACAATTTCATATTCAGGGTGGTAATGCCAGAACACCCAACAGCTGTTCGGCTCCCTGTGGTGAACAGCTTTAAACGAACTGCCGATTTCAGGTTCTATTTTTTCGAATTGAAGGCGCATAGTACTATTCCAGGATGTAATGCAAAATTGATTATAATCGTTGAAATAACAATTACATAATGCAAATATAGCACTACAAGAAGCAAATGCAGTATAAGATGAATCACCCGCAGGACAGTACCTTTGCGTCATGAATACGGTTACCTCAACCATGGGTTGGCGTGGCAATCGGTTTGTCCGCAACCTCCATACATTTACATCATCGGCCAAAGCGCGTGCGGTTGGCCTTGTGTTTGCTACCGACAGCCTGCTTTTCGGAAGCTGGGTAAGTCATATACCATACGTAAAAGATAAGCTGCACCTGAGCGATGCCGAGCTGGGCATGACACTCTTCGGCTTACCGGTCGGTTTATTGCTCATGAACCCGATGACCGGCTGGATCGTCGGTAAACTGGGTGAAGCCCGCTCCTGCTTTGTGGCTGTTCTGGCCCTGTGTTTCAGCATGCTGGTCCCGATCAATGCACCGAACGCCGTAGTACTGACGTTTGGTCTGATCATGGTCGGCATGTGCAACGCCCTGATCAACGTGGCGATGAATACGGCCGCGACCAACGTTGAACGCGAAGAAAAGATTTCGATTATGTCAGCCTGCCACGGAATGTGGAGCCTGGGCGGCATGACCGGCTCGGGTCTGGCGGGTCTGGCCATATCGTTCCACATTCCGCCGCCGGCCCATATGCTGGTCTCGATTCTGTTTGTGGTGCTGATCACGTTCCTGATCCGGCCCACGCTGGTCAGCATTCCGGGACAGATTGTCGGGAGCTCCGGCTCGTCGTTTGTCAAACCAAATCTGGCGCTGATGATTATGATTCTCATCGGGCTGGCCGTGGCGATGGGCGAAGGTGTGGCCTTCGACTGGAGTGCGGTTTATCTGCGCGACAATGCCCACGCAACCAAACAGATTGCGGCCCTAGGTTTTGCCAGTTTCTCGCTGACCATGACCCTCGGCCGTTTTCTGGGCGACGCCATCATTCCACTCATTGGCTCGAAACGTATCCTGCTGCTCGGCGGTCTGGTTGCAGCCAGTGGCTTGTTACTGGCCATTCTTTTGCCTTTCCCGACAACGAGTCTGCTTGGATTTGCCCTGCTGGGTGCCGGATGTTCACTCGGCGCGCCGATTCTGTATGCGGCATCGATGCGGATTCCGGGCATCTCGCCGGCCGCCGGTCTCGCTACGTTTGCCACCTACAGCTTTGTAGGTTTCCTGGCCGGTCCGCCGGTCATCGGCTTTGTTTCTGAATCATACGGACTGGTCTACGGCCTGGGACTGGTAGCCCTGATGCTGCTGGTAGCCGCTGCCCTGTCCCGCAAAGTTACCCTTCACGAATAACCTCAACCAAACATGAAAGCAGTCATTTTTGATATGGATGGTGTCATTGCCGATACCAATCCGCATCACCAGATAGCCTGGCGGAAATATTACGAACGCTACGGCAAATCGCTGACCGACGATGAATTTGTCGAATACATATCCGGTAAGCATAACAATCATATCATTGCTCACCTGTTTGACGGCAAACCGCTGACCGCCGACGAGTCCCGGCAGTTGGCCTACGAAAAGGAAGCCCTGTTCCGCGAGCTATACAAAGACGCCGTTCAACCGGTTGCCGGCCTCGAAACCTTTCTGAAAAGCCTGAAAGCTGCCGGGATCAAGACAGCCGTTGCCACGTCGGCACCGGTCGAAAACCTTGACTTTGTGATTGATGCCCTTGGTTTCAGGCACTATTTCGATGCCCTGCTGAACGAAGGACTGGTCACCAACCCCAAGCCTGATCCGGAAATTTACCTGAAGGCGATGGATATGCTCGGGGTAACACCCGCCGACAGCGTTGTTTTTGAGGATTCGCTGACCGGTATTAAAGCAGGTAAATCATCGGGAGCGCGGGTTGTCGGGGTTGCGACCACCGAACCGGATGCCGTCCTGCGTCCGCTGGTTGATGATGTGATCCGTGATTTTACCGAAATGTCAGTTGACCGGCTCCAGGCGTTATTCCCGGAAATCGTTTTTTAGCTTTTTTAACAGCCTACTAATGCCCCGGCAAGCTGATAAACTGTAAATTCGCTCTTCATGCGGTATTTACAGATTTTGATTCTCTTGTTGCCGGGGCTTTTTGGCTCCATAGAATCGGGCTACGCTCAGGGCAAATACGTGATTGGGACAGTCATCGACCGGAACGACAGTAAAGGTGTCGATAAGGGTATGGTGACTAATAAACGGACGCGTCAGCGTGTCCGGACCAATGCTGCCGGGCGTTTTTTTATTACCGCGTTAACGGGTGACTCCCTGATTTTCACCCATCAGGCTTACGGCAGCGTAGGTATTAAATGGGATGGTACTGATAATCCGGTCATTAATGCCCGCCCGTTACCCAAGCTTCCGGACCGTGTGTACGAGCTCAAGGAAGTAACGATTACCGCCAAACGATACGAAGAAGTAAAACGTGAAATTCAGCAGGAACTGATGGCCCCCGTTGCTTCCCGCAAGGTAACCGGCGAACAGGCTTTTGACCGCGTTGCCGACGGAGCCGGTATTACCCTGTTGTACGAATTATTCAGCAAACGGGCTAAAGGAGAACGCAAAGCCGCCGCGCTGATGCAGGAATATAAACGCCATAAACTTGCCATGGAGCGGTTACGGCTGCTCATCGAACAGGCAACCAGCATTACCGCCGCCGAAACCGATGCCTTTATCGAATTCTGCGACCTGAACGATGACTATTTACTAGTGGCAGAAGATTACGATCTGATTGTTACGCTCCAGAACCGTGAGCGCTTATACAGGGTCGGCTACCGGAATGTACCGTCGCGCTCGCGCATCAAAGCCGACCCTGAAACTAATTAAAGGACAACCACCGGATCTCCCACGCGGATGGTGCCGCTCTGAAGCACCCGCGCCGTTAAGCCGCCGTGGCCGCGTACAGCGTTATAGCCACCCGGACCCAGATTCTGCTCCATGCGGGAACACGGATGACAGGCTCCAGTAATCTGTAGAATGACTTCCTCTCCGATCCGGATTTTGTGGTCTTTCAGGGCCAGCAGGTTCAGGCCTGAGACCATTATATTCCGGCGCAGCAGATCAGGCGTAACATGCTCCATATCAATGTACGAGGCAATAACCGGCAGGTGCTCCGCCTGAATCAGCGTTACGTGGCGTTTGCCGCTCGTACCGCTGTAATGATCACCGATGATACCTTTTTCGGTCGTTACGTCAATGGCTTCCATCTCGCGGATGGCCCCCCGCCGGACCGGCCGGATACCGATCCAGTCAATAAGCCCCGGATGGGCAAAATGCTCGAAAAGCTCTTTTAGCTGTGTTTGCATTAATCAGAAAATCAGACAATAATTACGGTTACGTACAGTCAATAGTCTACTAACCGCATCAACTTGCTGACAGTTCCACCCAAACACCGGCATGATCCGAATGAACGGCTTCCCGGAAGTGCCCTGCCCCGATAATCCGGTCCTTGATTGTATCACTGACCGAGATATAGTCAATCCGCCAGCCTTTGTTATTGGCCCTGGCCCCGGCCCGGTAACTCCACCAGCTGTATTCAACCGAATCCGGATGCATCAGCCGGAAACTGTCGGTAAACCCGGACGCAAACCATTTCGTCATCCACGCCCGTTCTTCGGGCAGGAAGCCGGTCGTATTTTTATTCCGGACCGGATCATGAATGTCCTTTTCGGTATGTGCGATGTTGTAATCACCGACAATGATCAGGTTCGGCCGTTCTGCTTTCAGCGTATGCACGTACTGGTAAAACTCATCCAGAAACTGCATTTTAACGCCTTGACGCAAATCCCCGCTGGTCCCTGACGGGAAATAACAGTTTAAAACGGTCACGTCGCCGAAGTCTGTACGGAGAATCCGGCCTTCGCAATCATAATGGGGTAACCCGCAACCTGAAACGGCCTGTTCCGGCTTTACGCGCGAAAACGTCGCCACGCCGGAGTATCCTTTTTTCTCGGCAGCATGCCAGTGATAGCAATAGCCAAGGTCTTCAAACGGTTTCAGATCAACCACATCGTGCGTTGCCTTTACCTCCTGAAAACAAAGGACATCAAAATTATGAGCATCCAGCCAGTCAACGAGCCCTTTGCTCATGGCCGACCGGATGCCGTTTACATTATACGTAAGCAGTTTCATGATTACACTTCCCGCGTTGCCATTTCAGAGGCTGCCGGAACCGGTTTAGTACGATCTGTAAATAAGAAAATGAACAGCAACAGGACGAACACCGTAATACCGGCCGGTACTAACCACACCGATGTCCAGTTTTTCGTACCGTCGGCGGCGGTGTACATATCCAGCACAATCCCGGAGAGCTTTGAGCCGATACCCATACCGATGCCGTAGGTAGCGATGGTAATCAAGCCCTGCGCCGACGATTTAATCTTATCGCCCGCCTTATTGTCGGTATAAATCTGACCGGTTACGAAGAAAAAGTCGTAGCATACGCCGTGCAGCAGAATAGCAATGTACAGCATCCATTCGCTCGTAGACGCATCGCCATACCCGAACAGCAGGAACCGTGCAATCCAGGCCACCAGCCCGACGATCAGCATTTTCTTTACGCCCAGCCGTGTGAAGGCAAACGGAATCAGCAACATAAAAATCACTTCCGAGGCCTGCCCCAGCGACATTTTGTTCTCCACATTGGTCATGCCCGAATCCGTCAGCGAGGGGTTAGCCATGGCATAGTAAAACGACAACGGAATGCAGATCAGAACGGAGGACAGGAAGAAAATGGCAAACGAACGATCTTTAAACAGCTTAAAGGCATCGAGGCCCAGAATTTGCGAAACAGAAGCCCCATCGGTTTGTTTGGGCGGCGTATTCGGCAGGAAAAATGAGAAAACACCCAGAACGGCCGACGCATACATAGCCAGTTCAAAAATCTGTGCCTTATCACCGAAACCGTAATAGCCGACAATGTTCGTCACCAGAATCCAGGCAATTGTTCCCATAACACGGATACCCGGAAACTCCTTCTCAGGACTGACCATCTGCTGCATAGCAATTGAATTCGACAGGGCCAGCAGCGGGGCAAAGGTGATACAATAGGCCAGAATCAGGTAAAAGAACCGATCAGGGTTGTTTTCTTTCATCAGAAAATAGAGAATCCCCGCACCGGCCAGACACAGCACGCCCATTACCCGCTGGGCAGCAAAATAGCGGTCGGCAATCATCCCCATGAAAAACGGCGCAATGATCATCGCCAGAGAGAAAGCCGTATAGGCATTACCGACCTGATCGCCGGTTGCGTTGAGTTGTGTCAGGAGGTACTTACTCATCTGGCCATACCAGGCCCCCCACATGAAGAACATCAGGAACATCATGAGGGAAAGTTGAACGCGGGTTACTAGTTTCATCAGGAAAGTTAATTTTTTGCAATGAAAGGCGTAAATTAGATAATATTACTGATTGGCCAATGCAAGTACACCAAACCATTTATAAGGTATAAATAGAGGTTAATCCTTTCCCGGAACCGTCCAAAAAATAACGGGCGTTCCGGTCCGTTGAAAAATAAAAGGCTGTATTCATAAAGTGGGGTTTTGTTGCTAACTTAATCCGCACAATTTTTGTGGTTGGTTTTTGCATGCGCATGAAAGGTGTTTTGGTTAGCTTAAGTCTATGGCTGTTTTGTACGGGTGTCTCTGCGCAAACGGTACAGTGGGCAAGTCGTGTTATCGGTGTTTCATCGGAGGGGAAAGGCGAAGTCTATGGCCAGCAATACAAGGCCTCACAGGCGCTTGGCCGGCCCAGTAAACTGCCTCAGACCGGCGAATCTGTCTGTGCGTGGGCACCGCTCTATCCGGATAGTCCGAATGAGGAGTGGATTCACGTCGGTTTTGATAAACCCATGAATGCCAGACAAATTATCATTGCCGAGAACGTAAATCCGGGTGCGGTTATCCGGGTGATTGCCTATGATGCCAAAGGGGCTGAATATCCGGTTTATCAGGCCAATGCCGCCGCCCGGACAGAGCCTGCGCTCTATGTGATGCTCAAGGATACGGCGCTGAGCATTGCCCAGGTAAAAGTCTATCTGAACACCGGCGCCCTGAAAGGCCCGAATCAGATTGATGCCATTGGTCTCTCCAATGCCGCCACTCCGCTACCGATTGAGGTCAACGTATCAAAAGGCACGCCAAAAGATTTACAGAAAGAAAATTTAGGAAAAACCATCAACACCACGGGACAGGAAGTAGCCCCCGTCATTGCCCCCGACGGAAAAACGCTCTACTTTACCCGTAACTTCAACAAAAACAACATTGGCAGCCCCAACAAACAGGACGTCTGGTTTTCGAACCTGGAGTCCGGCGGTGTCTGGAGCGAAGCGGTTAACATTGGCGGGCCCATTAACAACGACGGAGACAATGCCATCAGCGGTATGTCGACCGACGGGCGCACGATCTACCTGATCAACGTCTACAAGCCCGAGGGCGGCCTGGCGTTTGGCATCTCCAAATCAACGCATACCAAAGCGGGCTGGTCGTTTCCGGTCGAGTGCCGGATTACCAACAATTACAACTTACACAAAGACAATCAGTTAGAGTTTACCGTTTCGCCGGATGGCAAGACCATGATTCTGGCGGTTCAGCGGAAAGACACCGAAGGCAACCGCGATCTGTATGTGTCGTTTCTGCAAAGTAACCGCAACTGGACGGAGCCGAAAACCCTTGGTGCCACGGTAAATACCGCCGATTTTGAAAGCTCCCCCTTCCTGGCTGCCGACGGCCGTACGCTTTATTTTACGTCGGGTGGCCTACCCGGCTTCGGTAAAGGCGATATTTTCGTTACCCGCCGTCAGGACGATACCTGGACGAACTGGTCTACACCTGAGAATCTGGGACCCTCGATCAATACTCCTGAGTGGGACGGGTATTTCACCATTCCCGCATCCGGTGATTTTGCGTACCTGAGTTCACGGGCCAATTCACTGGGCGAGGACGATATTTTCCGCTTAAAACTGTTTCCGGCCATCAAGCCCGATCCGGTAGCCATTATTTCCGGTCAGGTACTCGACGCACAAAGTAAAAAGCCGGTGTCGTCAGAGGTTGCCACGGGTCTGTTACAGGATAAGAATAAGGAGATTACCAAAGTGGAATACGACCCCGAAACGGGTGAATACAAAATGATTGTGCCGACGCAATCTGCCTATAATCTGACGGCAACGAAAGAAGGATATTTTCCGGCCAGCGAAACCCTTGACCTTAGCAAGGATAAGCGTTTCCGCGACATTAAACGCAATCTGTACCTGATTCCGATTCAGCCCGGACAGAAAATTGTCATGCGGGAGGTGCTGTTCGAGCAAAGCAAGTTTGAGCTGCTGGAAGGCGCCAACGTTGAACTGGACCGCATCGTGGACATGATGAACAAATATGCCGATATGGAGATTATGATTGAAGGCCATACGGATAATCAGGGCGAATGGGCGCCGAATATGAAACTGGCCGAAGACCGGGTCCGGGTTGTGAAAGATTACCTGATCAGCAAGGGCATTACCGAAAAGCGGATTCAAACCAAGGCATGGGGCCCCAGCAAACCGATCGCCAGCAATGAAACGGAAGAAAAACGCCGCCTGAACCGCCGTGTTGAGTTCACGATTATGAAAATGTGAGTACCTTTACCAAAAGCCCCGATTACCTCATCCGACCAGCAGACCGGCGGTTAAATCTGTTTCCGTAGCCTAAGAGGTTACGCCCGGATTTGGCATCCGGCGTGGCAACTGGTATTTTTGCCACCCAACAGCTATCACATGTTTACGTTAACCAAGCAGAACGTTCTTATCGTTTTGAGCGGCATTATGCTGCTCGCCTTCTTTTTACGACTTCACCATGCAGGCAAATACGGCATTTACTTCGACGAAAAATCGACGCTCCTGATCAGTCAGGGGGTTTGTCTCGAAGGAGCCAATCAGAAAGACGTTTTTACCAAAAAGTACTTTACCCCGCAGGAGTTCTGGGCCCCAAAGACCATTGCTGACTTTGTGGAAGCCAACATTCGCGGCGATATCGGCAACAGCCCTTCCTACTATGCCGTTTTGTGGGCGTGGATGGAAGTCTTCGGCCTGAGCGATCTGTCGATGCGGCTGCCGTCGGTATTATTCAGCACCTTGACCATATTGCTGCTCTTCGTTTTTGTCCGGCGGCATTTCAAATCCGACAGTCTGGCCCTGGTCAGCAGCGGCTTAGCGGCCATTGAGCCTTTTTTTGTGGCTTACAGCCAGATGGCGCGCAATTATTCCATGTCGTTTTTTCTGACCTTGCTGGCCACTCATTTGTTCCTGCTGATCATGGAACGGGTGAAGCAGTCACCGCAGCAAAAGCCCGTTGGTCTTTACCTTGGCTACGGCGTGGTTTTCGCGTTGTCGGTCCTCTCCCATTACCTGACCGTGACCGTATTCCTGTGCCATGGTATTTACGCCCTTTTTTACCTGCGAAACCGGAATGCGTGGCTGACCCTCGCCGCAACCGCCGTGATCGGACTGGGGCTGGTTTCGCTCTGGTTTATCTTCGGTGGCGGCAAATACACCTTCCAGACGCTGGCGTATCAGGCCAAATTCTATAAAAATATTGCAGAGACCAATCCGCTGGGCTCGCCTTTCGGCATGATTTTACCGGCCACGATTCCGAACATTGCCAAACGGGCCATCCCGATTTTTGCCGATCTGTTTATTTTCACAAACGGACTGGGCGGGGCACTCATCGGGCTGCGGAACTCAGCCCTGGCACTGTTGCTGGGCGGCGCCTTCACCTTTCTGCTCCACCGGAGCATGAATGCCCGTACGCAACAGCAGCCGGTCTGGTTGCAGGTTGCACCAACACTGGTATTGCTGGCCGGTCTACCGGTTTATTCGGTCGTACCGCTGCGGTTTCTGGTGCTGTCGGCCGCTGTTCCTATTGTTTACCTGATCACGTATTATATACTGACCAAAACAGACACTAGGCAGAAAAGGCGGGTATTGCGGCTGATCCTGCTGACCTTTGTTCCTACGTTTTTCCTCTTGTTTATGGCCTGGCGGTCCGGCCACACATTTGGCATCACACAGCGGTACTCCGGATTTTCTTTCCCGTATGTCTGCATCCTGATTGCCATGGGGTTAAAGCAACTGATGACCGTACCTCGTGGTTTCAGTCTGCCGGTTGCGGCGGTACTGGCGGTTCAGCTATTCTTTGTTGCAGAGTTACTGGGGCATATCTACGCCGGCGAACAGGGAAAATACACCTACTTTGAAAAACCGCGGATTGAAAATCCGTACTGGTATTCGGCCAAACAACTCGAACAGCAATACGCACAGGGCGATACGATCCTGTATCCCAACATGAAGCGGATGATTTACGACGAAAAAATCGACAAAACTTATTCGCCCGTAGCCTTGTTAGATGCCCAGCTGGTAAATGTGTATTTACCGGAAAACGCCACTTATATCCAGCGGATTGACCCCGACGAACGGGACAAAATTGTGTTGGTTAAAGGTAATACAGGCCAAAAAATCACTATTTTTGACCTGAAGAACGTCCGATATTAACAGCAAAACGGCACCTGTGCCCGGCTTTTTTTTCAACTCTGCCAACGGGAAACCACTACTACTTTGGTAACAGAAGCTATCGATACAAAAACTCTTTGCGGCCAGCTCCGGCTCAAAGTACTCGATTTATATAATCAGGCGCACGCCGGTCATATTGGCTGCTCTCTCAGCTGCATTGACATCATAGCGGCCTCGCTGGTGCTTCGTAAGCGCGATCAGGATACGTTTATTCTGTCAAAAGGCCATGCCGCCGCCGCCTTGTATGCCAGCCTGCATCACCTGGGTGAGTTAACGGATGAAGACCTCGCTTCGTATTACCACAACGGAACAACACTGCCTGCGCACCCGGCTCCCAACAAGCACAAAGGTATTCCGTTTGCGACCGGCTCCCTGGGACACGGCCTGCCGATCGGTACCGGCATTGCCAAAGCCAACAAGCTTACGGGTGAAAACGGTACGGTCTTCGTACTGATGTCTGACGGCGAAACAAACGAGGGTACTACATGGGAGGCCGCCCATTTTGCGATACAGAACCAGCTGGATAATCTGATTATTCTGATCGATAAAAACGGATTACAGGGTTTCGGCTATACGCAGGATGTACTGGGCGATACCGCCGATCCGGCCAAGTGGAAAGCCATTGGCTTTGATGTCGTCGAAGCCGACGGCCACGACGTTCAGTCGCTGACACGTGCCATTGACGAAGTAAGTGCCCGTCAGAACGGGATTCCGAAGGTAGTTATTGCCCATACGATAAAAGGGAAGGGCGTTTCATACATGGAAGACCGGCTGGAATGGCACTACCTGCCGATGTCGCCGGAGCAGTATACACAAGCGGTTAATGACGTAACATCACGTTATTTCTGATCAGCTAAGACCGTATTCAGGAGCAGCGGGGTATATTCGGCAAATACAAACGCTGCTCCTGACAATTCTACAGGATGGGCCGGAATAAGCGTCACCGCCGGTGCCACTCCCTCTAAAGTCCAATTTTTTGGCAATACTTACGGGCAATTCTTGTAATATTGCGTCCTGAATGACCAATTCAACTGCTGGTTTGCTACACGACGCTATCCTCAAATTAAACGGCCCGATCTTTGTTTTCGGGGCCAGCGGCTTTATCGGAGCCAATCTGTTCGAACAACTGTTTCGTGCCCGCCAACAGGCTGGTCAGGCCGATGTATATGCGCTCACGCATGATGCAACCAAAGCCTGGCGCCTGAAATTACTGGATGTTCCGGCGGAAAATATCGTCCACTGTGACATTACTTCTATTAACTCCGTTAAAGAAACGTTTGACCGCTATAAGCCGAAAACCATCTTCAACCTGGCGGCGTACGGAGCATATTCGAAACAGAAAAACGTTTCGCTGACCTACGAAACCAATGTTATCGGTACGGTAAATATTCTGGAAAACTGTTCGCCTGACATGGTTTATATCCATGCCGGCAGCAGCTCGGAGTACGGTTTTAACTGTACAGCCCCGAAAGAAACCGATCCGGTTCAGCCCAATAGCCATTATGCCGTATCGAAGGTATCGGGTGCCTATGTGCTCGAATACTACGCCAAACTGCATAACCTGAATACCCTCAATTTACGGTTATATTCCATTTACGGGGGCTGGGAAGAACCCGACCGCCTGATTCCGCGACTGGTCGAAGAAGCCAATCAGGGCAAATTACCGCCGCTGGTATCGCCGGACATCAGCCGCGATTTCGTGTACATCGACGACTGTGTCTATGCTTTCGTACAAGCGGCCCTGCATGTTAAGTCGGGTATATCCGGCCGTTCCTACAACATTGCAACAGGCAGGAAAACAACCATGCGCGATCTGGTCGAGGTAACACGCGAGGCGTTCTCCATTAAAACGGAACCGGTTTGGGGCAGTATGAATAACCGTAACTGGGACCTGGCCGAATGGTATGGCGACCCGGCCGCAGCGGAGCAGGATCTGAACTGGAAAGCGACAACGAGTCTGGCAGACGGCTTATTAAAAACGGCTGCCTGGCAAAATGCAAGCGGTTACGCAGATCGCGTACTGCCGGCCTTTAAAACGCCGTCCCTGAATCCGGTCATTACCCCGATTATTGCCTGCTATAAAGATGCCCAGGCCATTCCGTTCATGTATGAACGGCTCGTGAAAACGTTTAACGAGATGAAGGTCCGGTATGAGATCATCTTCGTCAACGATAATTCGCCTGATAATACAGATGAGGTTCTGGAACAGATATGCGCCAAAGACCCGAATGTGATTGCCATTAAACACTCACGGAATTTCGGTTCACAATCGGCCTTCCTGAGTGGTATGGAAATTTCAACCGGTGACATGGTTGTGCTGATGGACGGCGATTTACAGGATCCGCCGGAGGTAATTCCCCAACTGTATGCCAAATGGCAGGAAGGATATGATGTCGTATACGGTGTGCGGGTACAGCGCGAAATGAAACCGTGGCTGCACTTCTTCTACAAGACGTTCTACCGCATTTTCAAAAACCTGTCTTACATCAACATCCCGGCCGACGCCGGTGATTTCTCCATCATCGACCGTAAAGTAGTCCGTGAACTGATTAGCCTGCCCGAAACGGAACAGTTCCTGCGCGGGTTACGGGCGTGGGTAGGGTTCAAACAGATCGGCGTAAATTATGTCCGGCCGGAGCGTATGTTCGGTGTTTCGACCAATAACTGGCGGAAAAACATCGCCTGGGCCCGTAAAGCTATTTTCTCGTTCAGCTTTGTCCCCCTCGAACTGATGGTCTACAGCGGTTTTGCGCTTACCGGACTATCCATTCTGGGAATCCTGTGGCAGATACTGGCTAAGTTTATCTTCTATCCGGAAACACCTGCCGGTCTGTCAACGGTTATTATTCTGGTTACCTTCTTCGGTGGAATTAACCTGCTGGGTATTTCGTTCCTCGGAGAGTACATCAGCAAAATCTTCGAAGAGACGAAAAAACGGCCGAAGTTTATCCGGACACGGGTGCAGAAAGGCATAAAAGTGTACAAAACAGCCGCCGAAATCAATACTTTGATCGAGCAACGAAATTCCAAATAGCGCAGTCTGACAGGCGGTTGGTAAAACCGCAGCCAGCGGGCGCAATTGACCCGAATTATGAGAAAAGAATTTTCTGCCGCCATGGAACGCCTTGCCCGTGAAGACGAAAAAATCGTTTTCATTACGGGAGACCTTGGCTATAGTGCACTGGAAAACCTGCAGACGACCATGGGCCCCCGCTTCATTAACGCGGGTGTAGCCGAACAAAACATGGTCGGTGTGGCCGCCGGTATGGCCTATAAAGGATATAAGGTGTTTGTCTACAGCATCGCCCCTTTTGCGGTTTACCGGTGTCTGGAGCAGTTCCGTAACGATGTCTGTCTGCACAATATGCCGGTATTTATCGTCGGCAACGGCGGGGGCTATGGTTATGGCATCATGGGATCGTCCCACCACGCGATTGAAGATCTCGCCTGCCTGAGC
Organism: uncultured Arsenicibacter sp.; assembly: GCF_945952095.1. Classification (GTDB taxonomy): domain Bacteria; phylum Bacteroidota; class Bacteroidia; order Cytophagales; family Spirosomataceae; genus Arsenicibacter. The sequence goes on from NZ_CAMFHL010000023.1 coordinate 24,069, forward strand.
AGCCTGCAGAACGTGAATACCTATATTCCGGCTTTTGCCGATGAGGTAGAACCGATGCTGGAACAGATCGTTGCCGAAGCACGGCCTGCCTATCTGCGGCTGGGTGCCGGTCCGGGTACTCCGGAAGGCGCACAACGCATGGGTACCTTCAAACAGATTGTCAAAAGCGAAACCTCACGGGGTACCATTGTAGCGCTGGGACCAGTAGCGGCTAACGCCCTCAAAGCCCTCGATAACCAGGAGCTGGCCGGTCAGTTTGACGTTTACACAGCCACAAACCTGCCGCTGTCACTGCCTGATGAACAAGCCGGCAGCTGGAGCGGTAAACCGATGCTCATCGTTGAAGAACACGTATCCATTGGTGGTCTGGCCCAGCAGCTTTCGGTAAAACTGCTGGAAAAAGGAATCACGCCGAGTAAATTTGTCAGCCTGTCAGCACAGGGGTACCCTGATGGCCTGTATGGTAATCAGCAGTATCACCAGCAGCAGTCCGGCCTCGATACAGCCAACATCGCCCGGCAGTTAGCCAACTTTCTGAACTAATCACCGCAAGGCCCGTTTTCAGCAGAAAGCGGGCCTATAATCCTTGTCCTCTTGGGCCGTTTACGACCGCTAGAGCTGGTTTTAGCAGGGTTGCTAACGGCTCTCCCGATTGTTATCTTCTGGTATGTCTGGGCGCAGTATGCGCTGAATATTCCCAAATGGGATGACCATGCCCTGAAATTCTTTCTCTATCAACTCGATACTACAACCGGTTTAATAGACCGGCTGTTACTCTTTTTCAGTCAGCACAACGAGCACCGGATTGCCTACGACCGGTTTATTACCTGGCTGGATTTCAGCCTGGGCGGTAAACTGGATTTCCGGACGCTGATGATCATCGGTAACCTGAGTCTGGTCGGGCTAACCGGCATTTTCGCGGCCATCCTGAACAAACAACCGGCTACCGGCCGGACGTCCCGGCTCATCTACCTCCCCCCTGTTGCGTTCCTGCTGTTCAATCTCTCACAGTGGGAAAATATGTTCTGGGGTATGGCCGCGCTTCAGAATTTTACGGTGGTGTTCTGGCTGTTCTGGAGTCTCTATGCCCTCTGCTACCAATCCTCGCTTGTTACTGCCGTCGTGATGGCTGTGCTGGCTACGATCACCAGCGGCAACGGCCTGCTGATCTGGCCGATAGGGGCAGTACTGCTGGCGCAGCAGATGCGCTGGAGACAGTTCGGTTACTGGCTGGGGATCGCCGCCGCCTGTATCGGTCTTTATTTTTTAGGGTACGAAAAGCCCGAAGGTAATCCGGTGGCGCAGGCCGGTATCGGTGCTATTTTCAAAGGCTGGCTGGCCTTTAACGGTGCGGCCGGCGAAGCATTGCCGCTGGGTGATGCATTCCGTGTGTCCCTTTTTCTGGGCGGCCTGCTACTGCTGCTGACATTCATCCAGTTAGCCCGGCTGGCCCGCAAATCAGTTCAGGCACCGTTCTCGCTGAACAAACCCGAACTGCTGTTTATCGGAGCTACCTTTTTTCTGCTCGGTACGGCGGCAATCGTGGTACGGTCAAGGGCCGGTTTCGGGCTGGAGCTCCTGATTACCAGCCGCTACAAAATGTACTCGCTGATGCTTCTGGTGGTTTTATATGTCTATGGTGTCAGTCAGACAAGAGGCTGGCAGCGGAAAGCCATCGGGATTACCGGATTTATCGTCAGCGCTGCCCTCTGTGGCTTATCATATCCGGCTTTTCAGGATGATGCCATCTGGTGGCGGCAATGGATGACGACCAGTCAGTTCAACTGGACATACAAAACAAATCAACCCGTATCGGCGATTGATGGTACAACGGCGCGCTGGATTGACAACGCTCCGGCCTTCTATGATACCTTCCTGAACGAATTATACCAGCCTGCCGGGGGCACCCCCGAACCGTTTGTGTCGTTGACGCAGGCGAACGGGCAGATCAGCCTGCGCGATACGTCATTCCGGAACCAGGTTCAAAAAGACGCCAATACGTACATTCTGCTGCGCTCAGCGAAGCGGCTGTATCTCTACCAGACAACACCATCGCTGAATTCGGGACGGAAGGCACGCTTCGGGCTGGCACCGGTTTTCGGAACAGGCTTTACGGCCCAGTTTGCCGAAGCGCAGCTGGATACGGCTACCTATCAGGTCGAACGCCTGATCGTACTTCCGGACGGACATGCTGAACGCCATCCGACCGGACAACAAATAAAGGCACAGGTGGTAGCCGCCAAGGATATTCAAAAGAACTGGTAACTTGCTTATGGTTAAAACGGATCTACTATCTCGCCCGATGCAAAGGCCTGTACCAGTCTGGCCACAAGTCATTTACGGACTGCTGATGCTCATACCGGTGAGCATCCTGCTCTGGACAATCGGCCGCTATGCCATCAACCTGCCTTACTGGGATGATTATCTGGTACAGGAGCATCTGCTCAATCTGAAAACCGGATCAATGCGGCAAAAGATCGGTCACTTATTTGACCAGCACTGGGAACACCGTATTGTCTGGACCCGGATCATCTTTGCGGCCTATACAAAACTGACCGGCTCACTCAATTATGCGCATCTGCCCTTTATCGGCTTTGCCGGATTGGTAGTTTTGCTAGGTATCTTAACCGCTGTTTTCAAGCAGTTACGGTTGCCACTGGGTTATTTTCTGCCCGTACCGTTTTTACTGTTCACCCTCCAGTCGCACGAAAACCTGATCTGGGGCATGGCGTCGATCCAGAACTTCTGGATTCTCGCCTTCGCCGCGGGCGCGTTTTATGTACTCGCTCTGAATAACCTCACGGGCCGGTTTCTTGCCCTGGCAGCAGGCGTTGTAGCCACCTTCACCAGCGGCAACGGCGCCCTTGTGCTGATTGCCGGTCTGCTGGTACTTGCCTATCAGAAGCAGTGGCGGTTTATGCTGCTTTGGGGGCTGGTAACCGCCGGTTCACTGGCGGGCTACTTTGCGGACTACAAGCGGGTTACGTTTTTCCCGTCGCCCTTCAACTATCCGTTTATCGACTGGATCAAGGCCTTTTTTGTTTTCCTCGGCGCCTTTGCCGACCCATATCCCTATTCAGGATCAGCAGCACTGGGCTATGAAAACCCGCTGTGGCTGACCATGTTGTTAGGGGCCATTGTGGTCGGCTCAGCATTGTATTTTCTGATACGCTACCGCCAGACCTGGCAGCTCAACGAACAGACCCCTTTGCTGTCGTTCTGCCTTGGCTGCCTGCTGTTTTTGCTGGCAACTACCGCCATAACGGTTTATTCACGTGTTGGCTTCGCCGGACCGGCCTATATGTTACAGGGGCGTTATAAGATTTACTCGCCCTTTGCCCTGAGCGTTGTCTATCTGCTGTGGCTTCACACGGTCAGAACGTATATGCTCCGGCCGATTGGTCTTATCAGTGCACTGGTGATCGTACAAAGCCTGTTATCCGATTACCTCTGCCTTGAAGGAATCATTAACCAGCACCGGCGCACGGTTGCCGAATACTTCAACTTTCTGGCAAACACCCCTCCGGACCGGCAGCTGGCCATACAAAGCGTATTTAAGCCGACCGAACAGCCGTTTTTTATCGGAGAAGTACCGGTTTTGACGAATAAATACCTGTTACAGGCTCCCGTCACCGGACAGCTGGATACTTTCAGTGAGCAGCGGTTTATGTACAACATCACCAGGAAGGACGCTATTAACCCAACCGTTGATCAGCCAACCGACGGCTCATATCTGCTGTTTAAAAGCCCGTCTCATACGTATCTGTTTCCGGCGCGGCCGGTGAGGCCGGCCCCGGCTGCCATCACCGGTCTTGACCAGTATTTTACGCCCGGCCATTTTTACGCACAGGTGCTCAAGGAAAAGCTGGAACCCGGCCAGTACCGCATCGGTATTCTGACGAATCAGAATCACCGGATCCGGCTTGCCATGACCAACCGAACCGTTATTTTTACCTCGCTTTAACACGTCATTATGCAGTCGAATGCGCATCAGTCCATAGAAGCAATTCAAAAACAGAAGAACTACCTTGTTCAGCTGGATGGTTTACGGTTTATTGCCGTGACTCTGGTAATGTTCGATCACTGGCTGGGCGAGCAGAATCAGTTACCGCTGGGGTATTTCGGTGTAAACCTGTTTTTTGTCCTGAGCGGCTTTCTGATTACCCGTATCCTGATCACCAGCCAACAGCATGACGAACGGCTCGGGCGCGGTCACGGCCACTCCCTTAAAGCCTTTTTTATCCGCCGGAGTCTGCGCATTTTCCCGGTCTATTACCTGACTATTCTCATACTGGCGCTGATCAACTTCCAGTCGGTACGCATGGCTTTTGGCTGGTTAATGACCTACACCCAGAATATCTGGATTGTGGCTCATCAGACCTGGCTGGGAGCCATCGATCACCTTTGGTCACTCGCCGTTGAAGAGCAGTTTTATATCTTTTTCCCCTTCCTGGTACTCTTTATTCCGGGCCGGTACCTGCTGCGGACGCTGTTTATACTGATTGGCGTTTCGTTTCTGCTGCGGGTGGCCTTGTTTGTAACGCAGGCCCCCTGGATGGCTCAGTTTGTGCTGATGCCTACCTGCCTTGACGCCTTCGGGCTGGGCGGCATACTGGCCTACCTTATGGTTAATCAGCGCGAACGGTTCACCAGACTGGTGACCAGCAACGGACTGCTGCTCCTCAGTTTTGTACTATATGCCCTGAATATCTACCTGATGAAAATACTGCCCGGAACGGCGGATAATGCCTCCCGCAATATCGCTACCGACATTACCGACCGGTTTGTTACATCCCTGTTCTGCATGTTTCTGATCGGACGGGCGGTTGTTGGCTTCGGCGGTCCGGTTAAGGCACTGCTAACCAACCGAGTGAGTGTATATCTGGGCCAGATCAGCTATGGTTTGTACCTTTTTCATAACCTGATTTTCAATTATTACCATACACAGCCTGCTTATATCACCTTACGGGTCTGGAATAAAGCGGCCTCCCTCCTGCCGTTCCTGACAAGTACACCAATACTGAAATTGTGTTATTTCTACGGGTTAACGGTTCTGCTGGCAACATTATCGTGGTTTATCATCGAAAAGCCCGTTAACTCGCTGAAAGATAAATTTTCGTATTAAGGAAGGCGAATAGTAAGGCTATGGGAACCGGCCGCTTGATAAAGTCCAATTTTCTTCACAGACTTACGGCTAACAATTAGCTATATTTGCACAATCATTATCAATAGATAAAAGAGTCAGGGTTCTTCGATGGTGTACACCCGACCTGTGTGTATACAAAAGCGGAGCCAATCGTACTCCAGAGACCAGATGAGTATTTTGCTGTCAATCGTGATGCCGGCCTATAATGAGGAAGAGTGCATCGAACTTGTTGTTGAGCAATGGACCGGTATGCTAGACCGGCAATTTCCCGCTGATAATACCCGGCTGATCGTCATCAACGACGGCTCAAAAGACCGTACAGGCGAAATCCTGGATCAGATCAAAGACAAATACCCTAAGCTGTTTGTGGTTAACCAGAAAAACGGCGGCCACGGCAATGCCGTTGTGAATGGCTACCGGCAGGCGGTTGCGCTGGACTCGGAGTATGTATTCCAGACAGACAGCGACGATCAGTTTGTTACGGATGACTTCATGAAGCTCTGGGCCAAACGCCACGAATCACCGTTTATCCTGGGCTACCGGCAGGTGCGTCATGATGCCGGTGCGCGTCTGATCATCACACGGATCCTGCAATACAGCATTGCCGCCATTTACGGTACGTTTATTTCAGACAGCAATATTCCTTTCCGGCTTATCAAAGGCAGTTTCCTGAAAAAACTGCTGGCCCAATTACCGGATCCGGAACCGTTTGCACCGAATATTTTCCTGGCCGTGATGGCGAAGAAAGCCGGCTGCAATCTGTTTGATATCCCCATTACGCACAAAGAACGCCAGACGGGAACTGTCTCTATCCTGAAGTGGAAGCTGCTGAAAGTGTGTATGCAGAGCTTCCGGGAATTAGCGCAGTTCCGGCTCGATCTAAACCGTAAGGTTAGGGCAATCCGCCAGCCTGAACCGGTGACTACCTTATAATCATGAAGCATAAATATGTGATCATTGGCTCCGGCCCTACCGGCTTAGGAGCAGCATATCGACTCAAAGAGCTTGGTATTACAGACTTTATTGTTCTGGAAAAAGAAGACCGTATCGGTGGCTTAGCCAAAAGCTTCGTCGACGAAAAAGGCTTTGTCTGGGACGTTGGCGGCCACGTTCAGTTTTCTCACTATTCGTATTTTGACGATCTGATGCGCAAAGCCCTCGGCGAAGACGGCTGGCTGACGCATCAGCGTGAATCATGGGTCTGGATCGAAGACCGGTTTGTGCCGTATCCGTTTCAGAACAACATCAGGTACCTGAAGCCGGAAACGATGTGGAAATGCCTTGAAGGCATCATCCAGAACTATAAATTCCCGAGTAACCGCAAGCCCGCCAACTTCCGGGAGTGGATTCTGCAAACGTTTGGCCCTGGTCTGGCCGACACGTTTATGTTTCCTTACAATTTCAAGGTCTGGGCTTACCCTGCCGAAGAGATGAACGCTGTCTGGGTTGGCGAACGCGTAGCGGTAACGGATCTGGCACGGGTAACCAAAAATATTATCTTTAATCAGGAAGACTACTCGTGGGGCCCAAACTCAACCTTCCAGTTTCCGAAATTCGGTGGAACCGGCGGCATCTGGGAGTCGGTCGGTAATCTGGTCGGCCGTGAGTATATCAAACTGAACGCCGCCGTCACCAGCGTTAATGCTCAGGCCAAAAAACTGACCCTTGGCACCGGTGAAGAGATCGAATATGAACACCTGCTCAATACAATGCCGGTCGACATTTTCACACGCCTGGTGGAGGGACTGGACAGCACGGTAACCGAAAAAGCACAGGGGCTGAAGCATTCATCGACCAATGTGGTAGGTATCGGCCTGAAAGGAAAGCCGAAGAAATCGCTGGAAACAATGTGCTGGATGTATTTCCCGGAAGCCAACAGCCCGTATTACCGGGTGACGGTTTTCTCGAACTACAGCCCGAACAACGTACCGGCCGATGGCGAGTACTGGTCGCTTATGACCGAAACCAGCGAATCAACCGCAAAGCCGGTCGACCGTGAAACGTTGATTCAGGACACCATTAAGGCCCTGCTCGAAGACCAGCTTATCGAGTCGGCCGACGATGTTGTATCAACCTTTCACGTAGCATTCGAATATGGGTACCCGACGCCTTCGGTTGAGCGCGACGGTATCCTGAAAGACGTTTTACCTGCGCTCGAACCGTTCAATATTTATTCACGCGGCCGCTTCGGTGCCTGGAAATATGAAGTCAGTAATCAGGACCACTCGCTGATGCAGGGAGTGGAATGGGCCAGCCGGATGGTTACAAAGGTTCCGGAGCTGACCTTATTCTTCCCCGAAACCGCCAACGCCATGTGGGGCAAATAAGGCGGAGGCACATGCCTTGCTACGAGACGGGTCCTGCCCGTCTCGTTTTTTTATACCTGTTCATAAATATCAGTGCGTATATACGACTTCTTCCGCCGTTGATTAAAGGTCATTGTCGTATTTTTGCTGCTTATGAAAAAACGTATCTGGATTGGTATTGGCGCAATTGCAGCAGCGATATTGGCATGGGCAGGCTATCAGCAGTTCATAGCCAGACCCCGGTCGCTGTCAGCCCTGATACCGGCAGATGCCTTACTCGTGTTCGACAGCCAGGCACTACAGGCACCGGTTTCCATGCGGGCCTTGCGGACCCAGATGCCGCTCCGGAAAGTACCGGTCTTCCAGGAAGCTCTCCAGAACCTCGAACGCTTTTTTTATTCGGCCGCTGATACCGCGACGGCGCGGGCGTTTCTGGCCCGGAAAGTGGTCCGGTACTCGCTCCACCCGATCTCAAAAACGCAGTTAGGCTTTGTTTTTTATATTCCCCTCGATCAGAACAGTGATCCGGCATTTCTCGAAAAAATCCGCCACCCCGATCAGAGCAAATACCGGATGCTGGCCCGCTCGTTTTCCGACGAACGGATCCAGGAACTGGTCAGCCTTACCAACCAGTCGTATGGTACCTTCTTCGCAACCGAACATTTCCTGATTGGCAGTTCGTCAGGGGTACTGGTCGAGAACGTAATCCGGACGCTGCATAAGACATTGCCCCGCAGTGAACAGGAAATTAATTTCCGGATCGACGCCGATCATGTTGCCGGTTTATCCATCCGTCCCGAAGTAATGCAGGCGCTCTTTGAGCAGCCGGAAGCCAAACGGTCGCTGGTGAACCTGTTCCTGCCCGAAAAGCTCAGTCTCCAGTTCAGGCAGTCGGCCAGCCGGACCCACCTGATCGGTTATGCAGCCGATGACATCGGCAACCGGCAGGATATTGCAAATATCTTTGTTGACCAAACCCCTGTCCGCATTCAGAGCGGGGATGTCATCCCGCAAAATACCGCCGTCCTGTATCATCTCGGCCTGAGTAATCCGGCCCGGTTCGGTCAGTCGATGGCGCGTGTACTAGGCTCTACATCCAACGAATCCGTACAGGAGCGCATCGAGAAACTGGAAGAAGATTTGCCCGGTTTCTTTAATGCCCTGGGTCAGGACGTCATTCTTTGCCGGCTCGAATCGGCCGTTAATGCCAACCGGAAAATAATTATCCTGAAAGCGAAAGATGTCCGGAAGCTGTCGACAGAATTCCAGAATCTGGCCTTTCTGACCGGTGCGAAAGGGCCGTCAACGGTTAAAACCTTCCTGAAGCACAAGCTACTGCGGGTAAATGTCCCCGAATTGCCGGCCTCACTCTTCAGTAATCTGTTCAGTGGCTTTCCGCAAAGCTGGATTACACAGCACGGCAATTACCTCCTCATTGCCAACGGCGAAGATGTGATGCAGGACTATTTACAGCAACTTGACCGCAAAGCGGTCTGGGCAACTGATCCGCGCCAGCTGGGGCTGTTGAACCAGATTCTGCGTCCGGCCAATTTTACGGCCTTTGTCCGCGTAAACCGGTCACAGACCACCCTGCCGGCCAGCTGGCCCATTACGTGGCGTAATCTGCTCGGTTATTCGGCGGCCTCGCTGAATAACCTTGAAAACATGGTATATCAGGCGAGCTACGGCAATGAAAAAGTACAGTCCACACTCGTGCTGGGGCGCTCCACCCGGCAATCGGGTAGCAATGTTCTGAACAGGCTGTTGCTGCGCCGGCGTGTTGAGTTTAATGCGCCGCTGATTGCCGCCCCGGTTGTTTCCGGCAACCTCGCCGACGGTTCGGCCCAGTTTTACGCCCAGAACAACGCCGGTCAGTTTGTGCTGGTGACGCCGGAAGGCGATAAAATTGTACAGGATACAACGGATGGAGCGATCCGCAGCAATATCGTTGCGGCTGATTACCTCAGCAACGGACGGTTGCAATACCTGTTCATGACCGCCCGGAAGCTGTATGTCGCCGACCCGAATCCGGATGCACGGACGGTTAAACTGAGAAGCATTACCCTACCCGCCGGTATAGACCCTTCCCTGCTTCTGCTCCCGCGGGGTAGCCGGCAATCCAGCCTGATTGCGCTGGCCGCCCACAAAGACGGCCATATTTACGCTCTTGACCGGCAGAAAAAAGCCTTTATCCGCCTGATCAAAAACCCGCATCCGGGCCCGCTGCTGCTGCCTTTTCAACTGATAGATGAGGGGAACGGCATGGAAATTCTGGCCCTTCAGGCCGACGGGACGCTGCATCGCTGGCATGATGATGGCACATACGTCAATCACTTTCCGGCAAAACTGACTTTTGACGGGGTTGATAAACCATTCGTCAGCCCTGTACTGCAACCGGCAGGGAGTACCATGATGCAGGCCGTAACTACCCAGGGCGAAGTACTTGATCTGCACCCCAATGGCCTCATTGCCAAACGCAGTCAGCTCTACCGGCCCATCCGTGACGGATCGTTCAGGCTTTTTCCGGATGCTGCCCAGACCAACTGGCTGCTGCTGCGCACCACCGATACTGAAACCGCCATTCTGGATCAGCAAGGCAATCTTCAGCTGGATATTCGCGGCCTCAAGCCCGGCGAAAGTAATGTCCGTTACCACCGGCTTGGTACCGGTGTGGAACTGATCAGCATTAAATCCGGCGGTTTTACAGATATTTACACCCTGAACCGGCGAAAAATCAACGACCGGCCCATACCAAGTGACTTCCCCGTGGTACTTCAGCTCGACGAGCAAACGGGTGAGTTGTACATTCTGAGCGGAATCAGCAAAGCGGTTCAGCTCTTTTCGATCCGAATACGATAATGACCCGATTAATTCGCTATAGCCTGATTGGCGTTGCTTTCTTATTGTGGCTGGGCGGCTGTTCCGGCTCCGTCATGCACTGGATGTATCAGACCGGATTTGTTGCCGATGACTACCGCTTCGGCGATCTGTACCGGCTCTCCAGTCTGCCGCAGTTTAAGGAACCGCAGCTTCCCTGCGACGATCCCGCGCCGGTGCAAACCGACTCCGCTGCGCGCCCCATGTCACTGTACATCATCGGTGACAGTTTCAGCGAGCCTCAACGCCTGAGCCAGGCAGCCTTTCAGGGCGCAGGTTTGCCGGTGAACGATTACCGGCGGGTACACTGGGAAAACCAACTGCCGGTAAAGCTTGATACAAGTAAATACAATGTGCTGATTCTGGAGAGTGTAGAACGGCATTTCCGCGAGCACTTTGCGCGGCCGGTACAGTCACTGGCCGTTGTTCAGGATACCACCCGCACGGCAACCGGCGGAGAACCTGCGAAAACGTGGCGTCGTCAGCTTTTCGACCAGATTCAGTCAAAAGGCATTGAAGAGCGCCTCGAGACCGTCCTGTTCAGTCAGAATCTGTTTTTATGGGTAAAGGAATTGAAAGCCTCCCTGACGCTTAACCTGTTTGACCGGTATAGCCCGAAAGTCGGCTTATCGAAAGACCGGCAGCATGTCTTTGTTGATCTGGATGTAGACACCGCCAAAGTGCTTAATTCATCGTTTGCGCCATTGGGGAATAAAGAGGTCAGCCGCCTGGTTGATAGCCTGAATCAGGTAGCCCTGCGTTACCGTAAAGCCGGTTTCGATGCCGTTTACCTGTCGATTATTCCTAATAAGGCAAGTATTCTCGATCCGTCACGTGGTCCTTATAATCACCTGATTGAGCGTATTCAGCAGCATCCACGTTTGAAGGTGCCTGTTATAGATGTGTATTCATCGTACAGAAACAGCCGGGTACCGGTGTACGCCACCGGCGATTCGCACTGGAACTGCACGGGCCGCAAGGTCTGGCTGGAGCAGGTAGTGAACGTGATCCGTTAGCTGATTTCGCCCGTTTCGGCGTAGTGCTGTAACCAGTCTTTCCGGACACCCTGCACCTGCAGGAAGAAATCGTATATCGCCCGCATATCCTGCTCATAATTCCCGGTTACGTACATGGGCTCACTCAGGATAACGAGTTTGCGGGGATAATCGAAGCCAGTCAGAATCAGCGGAACGTTTGCCTTAAGACCAATGTAGTAGAAGCCGGTCTTTAACTTTGACACATTACTGCGGGTGCCTTCCGGCGTAATGCACACATGAAGCTGCTCATTGCTGTTCAGAATGTCAACAATGGCATCAACCAGGTTATTGGCCTTATTACGATAAACCGGTTTACCGCCAAGGATACGGAAAAACCAGCCGGCATACCAGGTAAATAACTGGCTTTTGGCGAGGTACTGTATCCAGATCCGGAGTTCGGCCCGTACACCGACGCCAACGGGAAAATCCCAGTTGGTTGCATGGGGAGCAACGACCCAGATACCTTTAGGAATATGAGGAATGTTGCCGGCAATCTTCCAGCCGGACAGCCCGAACAACCAGCGGGCAAGTGCACTGAACATAGGCGTAGGAACGACAATGTGTTACAGCCAAGTAGCCCGCAAACAGCCACAGAACGGGCTGTTTGCGAACCAGCTTATGCTTAGTAGTTCCGCTCTTTGCGTTGCAGCCAACGGCCTGCAATGAATGCGGCAGCTAACAAAACAGCATAGAACAGGAGCGTTAAAGGAGTTGACAAATCCATAATCTGAACCAGGTTGTTTTTTTGGCAAAGTACGGCAATGAGGAGTGGTTTTGCAACCCTGTTCCCCTGCCTTTTCAGAAAGTTTATGCCCGTTACAGAACGCCTTTTGTACTGGGCAGGTTATCAATTTCGGCGATGTTCCGGCTAACGGCCATTTTGATGGCCTTCGCAAACGCCTTAAAAACCGCTTCAATTTTGTGATGCTCGTTATCACCCTCCACCTTAATATTCAGATTACATAAAGCCGTATCGGAGAATGATTTAAAGAAATGGAAGAACATTTCGGTCGGCATATCCCCGATTTTTTCGCGGCGGAATTCAGCCTCCCATACCAGCCACGGCCGGCCGGAGAAATCAATGGCTACCTGCGCCAGTGCCTCATCCATCGGCAGCAGGAAGCCATACCGGCTGATACCCCGTTTGTCGCCGAGGGCCTTTCGATAGGCTTCACCGAGGGCCAGTGCGGTGTCTTCGATGGTATGATGTTCGTCAATATGCAGATCACCGTTCACCTCAATGCTGAGGTCGGCACCGGAATGCTTGGCTACCTGGTCCAGCATGTGATCGAAGAAGCCGAGACCGGTTTTCATGGATGATTTTCCGGTACCATCCAGATTCAACTCAATCCGGATCTGCGTTTCTTTCGTATTACGTTCTACAGAAGCCGTACGGGCCGGCAGACGCAGGAATTCATAAATGGCGTGCCAGCTGTCGGTTTTGAGCGCAATCGTCTGTTCCATTGACTCCGTCAGGCCGGCAATATCAGCCATTTGCGTAGTTTGTGACAGGTTAGGCGGTAAAAACAGAATGGCTTTGGCGCCCAGATTGATCGCCAGCTGGACATCCGTCATCCGGTCACCGATCACATAACTATTAGCCAGGTCGTATTCTCCGGTCAGGTATTGGCTTAGCATACCGATGCCTGGCTTCCGGGTTGTTGAGTTATCGTGGGGGAAATGACGGTCAATGTGCTCGGCTGCGAAGTGAATATTTTCGCCCGCAAAGGTTGTCAGCATTTTCCGGTGGGCCGGCCAGAATGTCGCTTCCGGAAAAATATCGGTTCCGAGGCCATCCTGATTCGTTACCATTACCAGTTCGTAATCAGTTTCTTCCGCGATTTTCCGCAGCGCTGATAAAACACCGGGGATGAATTCAAGCTTTTCCAGCGAGTCAATCTGGAAGTCAGACTGGGGTTCAATAATCAGCGTTCCGTCGCGGTCTATGAATAATACGTTGCGCATAGTGCAGTTTTTCTACGAGTAGGCAAAGATACCTATCCGCTTTAATTACTGCGAAAATCATCGTATTTTTGCATTTATTAATATGCATTCCTGCACGCTGTGCGCTATACAATATCGTTTATACCAGCAGTAAGACTACTCTGATTATACAGTATTATTCTTATCCGGTGTCTATCTATCAATCACGCCACAATAGCTGTCCATACTGATAAGTCATCCTCATAGGTTGTAAAAACAGAAAAATTGTAAATAAAATAATAGATAAAAAAACAAATATGCCTAACACTCGTCATGGGTTAACCCGTATCGGAGTTTTTTACGATGGTAATTATTTCTTACACGTCAGCAATTACTATAACTACTCTCACGAACGTCGCAGTCGAATAAGTATTTCCGGTTTACACGAATTCATCCGCCGTCAGATTTCAGAAGAAGAAGGTGCGGATGTACGGCTCTGCCAGATTGTAGATGCCCATTATTTCAGAGGTCGCCTGAACGCGCATGAGGCGCATCAACGTGGCAACCAGCTTTTTTATGACCGCCTTTTTGATGACATTCTGATGTCGGAGGGCGTTGTTACCCATTATCTTCCGGTAAAAACATATCAGGGATTCCGGCAGGAAAAAGGAATTGATGTCTGGCTTGCCCTAGAAGCCTTTGAACTGGCACTTTATAAAAAATTTGACGTATTAGTATTAATTACTGCCGACGGCGACTATGTTCCACTTATCCGTAAACTGAATACACTGGGTACCCGCGTGATGGTTCTGAGTTGGGACTTCGAGTTCTTTAACGATGAAGGCGAAAAGCTTGTCACCCGCACATCCCAGGATCTGCTGGCCGAAGTATCGTATCCGGTAGCCATGCACGAGATGATCGACAACCGGCTCCGTAAGAATGATCCGACGGTTCAGAATCTGTTTGTCAAACAACAGCCCCGTCCCAGCTTTTCGGTGCCCGGCACTACCAGCACCAGCGGGCTGCTGACAACCGGCTTCGATCAGGATTCCTCGTTTGATGATGAACTGCTGGATGCTGATCCGGAAGAACGCAGAATCAGTACGATTCGGAGCCTGAAAACCGGGTACGGGTTTATCAACTACCCGCCGAATAACCTGTTTTTTCATTACACCAGCCTGATCGACTCTGATTTTAATGAATTACAGATTGAGGACGAAGTAGAATTTAAACTTGGCAAAAATGCCGAAGGCAAGGATATTGCCGTAGATGTTCGGCTTCTGCCGGTTTAAACCATATAAACTTTTTCTCTTAGCCGGATATTACAAATTTTTCCGGCTAAGAGAATACATTATAGAGGCTGGAAAATAAAAATAATGCAATCTTATAAAGCTCATAGTTGCTTTTTTATTAGTTTCTTCTTACTTTTGTAAAAGTTTTACAAGCGACATCCGTCAAGCTTCTGTTTTTTTATCTCGGTCAAAACGAAGAAAGGCGTAACGAAAAAACCATTGTTTTTTCCTGCTACTTTCAGTTCTTCAATTTTATCAGACAGAACCGGTACGGATGATCCGACGGTCTCTGTGGGCTATCAATACGTAGGGGAATCACATCACTGTTGGTCTTAAAATGGTTCAGCGCGGTCAACTTCGCGCAAGGGTTTAGGCTTAGGGCCTTGGGGAATCAGGTGGGGCAACTTCGTTGGGTATATTTCTGCAAAGCATAGTTCACCAGTACCGTCAGCAGGCAGATCGTCTGTTGCTTGGGATGTTTTTTTTATTATTTATAACATCATGATCGAATTGGAACAAAACCAATCAGACGTATTGGAACAATCTGTTGTTACAGAACAACCTAAGTCTTTGAACAACCCGAATCAACGCACTTTTCACGACCTCAACCTTTCGGATGACATACAGCGCGCCATCGATGACATGGGCTTTGTAACCCCGTCACCTATCCAGGCTGAAGCAATCCCGCACATTTTATCAGGACGTGATGTAATTGGTCAGGCGCAAACCGGTACCGGCAAAACCGCCGCGTTTGGTATCCCTGCCCTTGAAATGATTGATATCACTGAACGTTCAGTTCAGACGCTGGTGCTTTGCCCAACGCGTGAACTGGCCCTTCAGGTAGCGGACGAAATCCGCAAACTGTCGAAACACAAGCGCGGTCTCCGCGTTGAAGCCATCTACGGCGGTGATTCTATCGAACGCCAGATCCGTGCCCTGAAAGGTGGCGTGCATATCGTAATCGGCACACCAGGCCGCGTTATGGACCACATGGAACGTAACACCCTGAAGCTCGATAACGTAAAAATGATGATCCTCGACGAAGCCGATGAAATGTTAGACATGGGCTTCCGCGAAGATATCGAAAGCATTCTGGAAGATATGCCGGAAGAGCGTCAGACGATTCTTTTCTCGGCTACTATGTCGAAGCCGATTATGGCCATGACGCAGCGCTTCCAGAAAGAGCCTGTACTGGTGAAGGTAGTTAAGAAAGAACTGACCAACCAGAACATTGAGCAGGTTTATTTCGAAGTGAAACCAAAAGCAAAAGCGGAGGTAATGTGCCGTCTGATCGACATGTACGACCTGAAGCTGATGCTGGTTTTCTGTAATACGAAACGCAAAGTCGACGAAATCGTGGAAGACATGCAGATCCGCGGCTATATGGCCGAAGGCCTGCACGGTGACCTGCGCCAGTCGCAGCGGAATAACGTTATGGCGAAATTCCGTGCCGGTACAACCAACATCCTGGTAGCTACTGACGTAGCCGCCCGTGGTATTGACGTTGACGATGTGGATGCGGTTATTAACTTCGACATTCCGCTCGACGAAGAATATTACGTACACCGGATCGGCCGTACAGGTCGCGCGGGCAAATCAGGCCGTGCGTTCTCATTGGTAAGCCGTGACGAGAAATTCCGTTTCCGCGAAATCCAGACCTATACAAAGGTTAAGGTAGATAAAGGCGTAATTCCTTCGTTTGAAGATATCGTCGGTATCCGGAAAGCCCGTTTCATTGAGCAACTGCAGCAGACCATCGAAGCCAGCAACGATCTGTCGCTGTTTGAAGATGTATTGACGCAGCTACAGCACGCAGGTCTGTCTACAGAACAGGTTGTTGCCGCCCTGGTGAAACGTAGCATGGGTATCGAGAAAAACGAATTTTCTGACCAGAATCTGGCACTGGAAGATGATCGTCGGGGCGACCGTAAGGACCGCAACGGCCGCTCAGGTGACCGTGATGACCGTCGGGGTGGCCGGTTTGGCGACCGCGAGCGCGAAGGTAGCCGCTTCGGTGGCGATGATCGCCGGGGCCGCTTCGGCGACCGTGAGCGTGAAGGCAGCCGGTTTGGCGGTGATGACCGCCGGAGTCGCTTCGGTGACCGCGAACGCAGCGGCGGTGACCGCCGTGGTCCTTCAGACGACCGCCGTCAGCCACGCGAACCACGGGAACGTGAAGCACACATGACCCGTCTGTTCGTGAGCATCGGCCGTAAGGATTTTGTTCGTCCGGGTGATATTGTTGGTGCCATTGCCGGTGAATCAAACATTCCGGGTAACAGCATCGGCCACATCGACATCTATGACAAATTCACTTACGTTGATGTACCGAATGATGCCGTAAACAGTGTGCTGGACGCCATGGAAGGCAATACCATTAAAGGCCGCCGTGTGAATGTTGAAGTAGCCCGGTAAATACATTGTAGAACGGAATGACATTCCGTTCTGCTTTTAAATCTTTTTGTAGTGGTGGCACGATTCAGAATCGTGCCACCACTTTTTTTGTGCTACGTTTCGAGCTTAATTTTCGTAGAAGTAGCCGAAAATAATCCCCATCTCATCTTCGCTGGTGAGACCGAAGCCAACCGCTTTGTTGGTTGTATTGTTATAGGTAATCTCCGAGATCAGCCCCTCTCCTGCTTTCAGCGTAACCGGCGTTTTAAAGGTAAGGATGTCCGGATGCTCCCAGTCCGTCGCCGTATACAGGACTTCCCCGTTCCGCGTACCGCCATAAATCTTGATGACAAACTTCTCACCGAGCTTGTGCGTGTGCGAGGTCAGGGCCAGAATTGTTCTTGGCTTACTGAAGGTAAAAGTCTTGGACAGCGTCACCCGCGAATTTGCCGGGATATTCAGGCTCTGGTTAGCCAGATTAAGCGTTTGCACAACCGTCTGCACCTTTGATTTATCCACTGAGTACAGGTTCATGGACACTTCGCCGGGAATGGGGGCAGTTGTCTTATTGACATAGTGCGAATTCATATCCAGCGATGTATTGGCCGGTAAAAGCAGCGCTGTTCCGGCAGGGAATGTATAATCGTAGCTTGCTGACTGGCTGCCGGCCAGAAACACATGGTTCTGCATCGTCAGGAAGGTTGTCAGATTCAGCGATCCGTCGGCATTCCGCAGGTCACGTACCTGATCAAGCGGCGGATAGGACGCGTTGGAAAACGAATAGGCAACAAAATGGTGGCTGTTCGGCCGCATTTTTATCTGGATACGATTAACATACATGTCGCCCGTATTGCCAACCATCCGGCGCATAAACAGCTCCCGTTCAAAATTCGGGGCGACGGTAAACTGCGGCAGGCTCATCTGCCGCCCTTCCGTGGCAGCCGGTACCGGTAAGGCTTCAAAAGGCGATGTCACATAGCTCGGTGTCGTATCATCCAGCAGGGATGCATCCACAACATTACCATCCTTCGGCGCACCGGCTTCAATCCACCGCCGGATAAACTCAATTTTACCCACCGACAATGCATCACCACCCAACGGCATCGGATTACCATACTGTTTTGTGGCATGGTGTGCCGGCTCAAAGTTCAGCTTATAATACAGGAGGCTTTGCAGCGACGCAAACGCTTTGACACGGAGATACCCATCGGCCTTCGCATCGGTATTGGCCGGTGCTACGCCTACCAGATTCTGATACGCTGCGCCTTCTGCCAGAACGAGTCCGTGCTGCTTAAACGCCGCATCTTTTTCCGATGCATGGCAACCGGCCGTAGCGCAGGAAGGCGTCAGGATTTTTTTCTGCATGAGTCCGAAACTGGACTCATCAGCAGGTTTTGCATCCGTGCCGGTTTGCTGACACGAGCCAACCAGTATAGCGATGCCAACGACACCCGCCAGGGCGATTTGATAAGATAAGAAATACTTCATGCGAAAAGCAGATCAGAAACGCAGGGTAAAGTGTTGTTTCAACTGTTCTTTACGAAAGAAAACCAGTCCTACGCCGAAGAGATCGACCGTTGCGGTTACATCCGGATGGTCTTTAATCGTTGCCCAGGCCTGTTCCATTTCGTCCGACCAATGAATATCATCAAAGATAAACACAGAATCGTTATGTTTTTTGGGTAAACATACATTAAAATACTGAACAGTAGGCGTATACCGGTGATTGGCATCGAAGAACACCATGTCCAGCTGCGCTACCTTCTGTACCTGTTCCGGCAAGGTTGCGGCCAGATCGCCTACGACGACCTCTACCTGGTTACACCCGAGCCGGGCCAGATGCTGACGTGCCTTTTCTGCCGTTGCCGGACACCCTTCAAAGCTGGTTACAAAGCCGCCGGTCCTGGCAGCGCCTTTGGCCAGATAAGCAGTTGTGAGGCCAAGCGATGTACCTAAATCAAAAATGGTACGCGCCTGAAAACGTTGGGTCAGGCGGTACAGCAGTTGCGCATAGGCCGGTGATTTCGCCGAGTGGCGGGCAATAGCCCCTACCGTCCGCGTGTTGGCCGGCGTCAGACGGGAACCGGCCCCTAAATCAACAACGGCCAGTTCTTCGCGGCTTTGTTTCAGTTCGCGCCGGAGCGCTTCTATCTGCGCGAAAAACGGCTCGTCAGCGCCTTTTCTTTCAGGTCGGATGGTTTGCCGGTACAGATCAAACAAAAACGGAGAATGCAGGGAATGCTCGTTCCCGGCCTTAACTGCGTACCGTAAATAGGGAATAATCAACGTGGAAGCGTTTAATTCAACTTGAACGGAGCCACCATGGTAAATTCAGGGATGGCTACGCTGACGTATTTTCCGTCAATAATGCGTTCGACAAGGTAATGGCCGATCATTTTACCCATGCTGGAGCGCAGGTTGCAGCCCGAAACGTACTCGTGTACTTCGCCGGGCTCAAGCACCGGTTGTTGCCCGACCACGCCTTCGCCTTCGACTTCGCGAACCGTTCCGTTTGAATCGTAAATCGTCCAGTGACGCCGGAGCAACTGAATGGTATACTCACTGGCGTTCTCGATGGTGATGCGGTAGGTAAATACGTAATGTGATTGAAGCGGGCTTGAGTACTCGGCCTGATATTCCGTCCTTACGCTAACCTTTATGCCTTCTGTAACTGCCGAAACCATAAATTTTTGCCGTTCTTGACAACCTTGAAACGAAAATTAGGTTGATTAGTTTACTTTCGCAAGCAGCAAACGTTTTTTTTCACGCATTCCCATGAAAGTTGCAATCGCCGAGTCATGGCAACAACGGCTTCAACCTGAATTCGACAAGCCTTATTTTCAGGAGCTGGCTGAGTTTGTCCGACACGAATACAGTACCCAGCGCGTATACCCTCCCGGACGTCTTATTTTCAATGCTTTTGATAAATGCAGTTTTGATGACACGCGGGTTGTGATCCTTGGCCAGGATCCTTACCACGGTGAAGGTCAGGCAAATGGCCTGTCATTTTCCGTAGCCGACGGGGTCACCAAACCGCCTTCGCTCATCAATATTTTTAAGGAAATTCAGGACGATCTGGGCATTCCCGTTCCCAAATCCGGCAACCTCGAACGCTGGGCCGTGCAGGGGGTTCTGCTCCTTAACGCCACACTTACGGTCCGGGCCGGCCAGGCGGGCTCGCATCAGGGCAAGGGCTGGGAAACCTTTACAGATGCTGCCATCAAAGTGCTTTCCGAGCAGAAAGAACACATTGTCTTTATGCTATGGGGCGCTTATGCGCAGAAGAAAGGCGCTGTTATCGATGCCTCGAAGCATTTAGTCCTGAAATCAAAGCATCCTTCGCCGATGGCAGCCCAATGGGGCGGCTGGTTCGGCAATAAACATTTCAGCCAGGCCAACGAATACCTCCGCGAACAGGGTCTGCCGGAGATTGACTGGTAAACGACCGTATATTGTAAAAGAGAAAGGGGCGATGGTTGATCCACCGCCCCTTTTGTATGCGTTAATCCTGACCTGCTTACTCAATAATCCGGAATAAGCGGTTCCAGCGGATTTTATTCCAGAAACTTTCCGGATTCGGGTCGATTGACATCCAGATAAAGACCGCTTTACCGACGATGTGATCTTCCGGCACAAAGCCCCAATACCGTGAATCGTATGAATTATGCCGGTTATCCCCCATCATGAAGTAATAATCCTGCTTGAAGGTGTATGAGGTAACCGGCTTACCCTCGATGGTGATCTGCTTTGGCGTTACCTCTACCTTGCCGTTATCTTCGTATTTCTGAATCACGGTGCCATACAGCGCAATGTTCACCGAGTCCAGCTTAATGGTTACGCCTTTCTTCGGCACCGTCAGCGGCCCGAAATTGTCGATGGTCCAGTTCATCAGCGCCCCGCCATAGATCTGTGAGTATGGCGATGGTTTCTCCGGACGCTCTTCGTCATACGGCACAATCTTCTTACACCAGTCAAACTGCTTGAATTTTTCAATCGTTTCAGCGTTTGTCACGAGCTTGTAGCCTACCAGCGCATTGGTTTTTGTTGAGTCATTGTATTGCTCAATCGGCTGCCAGTTATACGTCTCACTGCCTTTGCGGTAATCATTCACAATGTCAAACTGACGGAAGAATGCATCATTCAGATCAGGGTTTGTCGTGTCCAGAAAATACGACAACTGCATCCGCGGCGGATTAACCGATTCCTTTCCGTTTACATAAACCTGACGGTGACGCACTTCAACCACATCGCCCGGAATACCGATGCAACGCTTGATGTAGTTTGTCCGCAGATCAGGCGGATACTGCTCTTCAGTCGGGAAGTTGAATACCACGACATCCCCGTTTTTGACATGGGTGAAGCCCGGTAACCGGAACGACGGCAACTGAATCGCATCGCTGAACGACGGAATCTCAGTTCCCCATATTTTCTGGTGGGTAAGCGGCACCTGTAGCGGCGTGCGCGGTGTCCGCGTACCGTAATGCAGTTTGCTGACAAACAGGAAGTCGCCTACCATCAGGCTTCGCTCCATGGATGGCGTCGGGATTGTGAACGCTTCCATAAACAGCCACCGGATGAGGGTAGCAGCCACAACAGCAAACAGTATCGAGTCGAACCACTCGCGGGCTGGTGATTTTTTCGGCTTGTCCGATTTAATCTGCGGTTTTGTATTTACCTCTGACACAACGTTTTCTTTTTTTCGACTAATTCAATCTTTGCTACTCTCCTAACAGGTCATCCATTCCGAAAATACCCTGCTTGCCAACCACCCATTCAGCCGCCACAACGGCACCAAGGGCAAACCCCTGCCGGCTGTGGGCGATATGTGAAATCTCGATCTGATCAACCTCAGACCCATAGCGGATGATGTGCGTTCCCGGCACCACCCCTTCGCGCAGGGATTCGATTTCCAGCACACTCCCGGCTACAGCCTCAGGACCTTTTTCGGCCCAGCCGGTTTTGCCCGGCAGGTTTTCCAGAATACCTTCAGCCAGCGTAATGGCGGTTCCGCTCGGCGCGTCTTTCTTTTCCGTATGGTGAATTTCGGTCATGGACACCTCGTACGACGGATAGTTTTTCATAAACTGCGCCAGTACCTTATTCAGCCGGAAAAACAGATTCACGCCGATGCTGTAGTTCGATGCGTAGAAGAAAGCACCCTTGTGCTGCTCACACAGTGCTTCCACCTCTGCGCGGTGGTTGAGCCAGCCGGTTGTGCCGCTGACAACGGGCCATCCGCGTTGCAGGCAATAGGTTATATTTTCGAAAGCCGATTCAGGTGAGCTGAATTCAATAACCACATCCACAGCGTCGCCGCTGAGGGATTCCATTTCCTGACGGTTAGAAACATCAATCCGTCCGGCAATGTGATGGCCACGGTCAAGCGCAATCTTTTCAATGGTGCGCCCCATTTTACCGTAGCCGAGCAACAGAATATTCATGTAAAATCTATTTTCGTTTCGTTCTAAAAGACCGAAATCCCCGTTTATTTAATCGTCAGCGTAAGTTTAGCCCCCAATATCGGCGGACCACCGGCTAAGTTCGGGATCAGCATTGGCTTTACCTGCATCGACAGATCATCCGACATGTCAAACGTTTTCAGGTGAGCCGCCACGTTGGCTTCAACCGCATTCAGCCCCCAGAACGCCGCCATCAGAATCACGTTCAGATCCCGATACCGGTGATAGATGTCTGTAATGGTCTTCAACTGTGCAACGCCAAAGCGTACATCCTGCCACTGACCATCCCGTTTGATACGGACAACGGCTGTTTTTGCATTTTCGCCGGTCGATTTATCCTCGTAAGCGGTCCGGTAAGCCGACTCGAACTGAAGGTATTTTTTATTGAAATCAACGATCAGGTACACCTCCGTGCCCAGGGCCGCATACACAAACGGCACTTTCCAGGGCTGTCCATTATAAATCTGGCCCAAACCAGGCAAAATCGCCGAGCGGATGGTTGCCTGACGCGGAATAATTTTGCGGATTTCGGCCGTTTTCTTCTCGCTGATCCGAACCGTATCGGTCGCATTCACAACGGTTGAGTCGTCGGCGGTCAGCACCGAATTACCAACCCGCACGCTATCGGCAACTGCCTTTTTCTGTGCCTGAACCGCACTGGTTGCCAGCAACAGGACCATCCACACCCAAACTCCCCGATACTTCATGTCAGTTCGTAACTTCCGGCTGTTATTTTCCTTCGTGG
Source organism: uncultured Arsenicibacter sp. (assembly GCF_945952095.1). Taxonomy (GTDB): domain Bacteria; phylum Bacteroidota; class Bacteroidia; order Cytophagales; family Spirosomataceae; genus Arsenicibacter. The sequence continues at coordinate 47,248 of NZ_CAMFHL010000023.1, forward strand.
CGCAAAACCATCAGGATTTTGTCCAGCTCTTCCTGTGATGTAAACGGAATCTTGATCTCGCCCTTGTGTTTCTCATCGGCTTTGATTGATACTTTCGTACCAAACATCGACGACAGCTTAAACTGCAGGCTCCGCAGTTCCATTTTGGGCAGCGTCACCTTGCGGGCAACCAGTTCGGTACCATCTGCTGACAGGTTACGAACGGCTTCCTCTACCTTCCGTACTGACCATTCTTCATCGACAATTTTGCGGAAGATGCGGATCTGCGTCTCCGGATTCTCGATGTTGATAATGGCCCGGGCGTGTCCCATCGAAATCACGTTATCGCGGAGCGCGGCCTGAATTACCGGCGGTAGTTTCAGTAAACGGATGTAGTTGTTGACCGTTGTGCGGTTTTTGCCGACACGCTCGCCCAGTTCTTCCTGCTTCAGGCTGCACTCAGTGATAAGGCGCTGATAGCTCAGGGCAATTTCTATGGAGTTAAGATTCTCACGCTGGATGTTTTCGATCAGCGCCATTTCCAGCATCTGCTGGTCATTGGCCATCCGGATATAGGCCGGAATCGTGACCATGCCAATCAGCTTGGAGGCCTGCAGACGCCGTTCCCCCGAAATCAGCTGGTAGCGGTCTTTTTCCAGTTGCCGGACAGTGATCGGCTGGATAATTCCCTGCACACGGATAGATTCGGCCAGCTCCTGCAGGGCTTCTTCGTCAAACCGCGTACGGGGCTGAAACGGGTTCGTCTCAATCTGGTTGATTGAGATTTCGCTCATGGTACTGATCGTCTCATAAGGCGATGGTTTGGCCTGCCGGTTGACCGCATCACTATCCTGGAGCAGCGCACCGAGTCCCCGCCCTAAACCCGTCATCCGTTTGTTTGGTGCTTTACTATTCAATGTCTCCATACATTTAGTTAATGATGTATGATTTACGGGCACCGTTCTGCAACGGCCCTCGTAAGCCCCTGATTAAATTGATTATTACAGGAGAACCGGTTCGCCCCCTGCCTTATGTTTATGCCGGTTGGTCGTGCGGCATCAGTCCGTTTTTCGTCAGGATTTCGCGGGCCAGGTTCAGGTAGCTGATGGCCCCCTTACTTTCGGCATCCTGCGCCAGGGCCGGTACACCGAAACTCGGCGATTCGCTCAGACGGATGTTGCGCGGAATGATGGTATTGAAGACCATTTGCTGGAAGTGCGAAGTTACCTCACCGACCACCTGATTCGACAAGCGTACGCGCAGGTCATACATGGTCAGCAGAATACCCTCAATCGTCAGCCGGGTATTGAGCCGCGACTGAATGATCTTGATCGTATTCAGGAGTTTGCCCAGGCCTTCGAGCGCAAAGTACTCGCACTGAACCGGTACAATTACCGAATCGGCAGCTGTAAGGGCGTTGATGGTAATCAGGCCCAGCGACGGCGAACAGTCGATAATAACGAAATCATATTCCTGCCGGACATCGTCCAGGGCATCTTTCATTTTATCTTCCCGGTTGCCCAGATTGATCATCTCGATTTCGGCTCCGACGAGGTCGATATGTGACGGCAGCAGATCCAGGTTCGGGAAATCCGTCTGAATGATTGCATCGTGTGTATCAACGCCTTCGACCATGCATTCGTAGATGCTGGTTGATATTTCTTTTGGATTATATCCTAAACCCGACGTGGAGTTTGCTTGTGGATCGGCATCGACGATAAGCGTCCGAAACTCCAGAGCGGCTAAGCTAGCCGCTAAATTAATCGTGGTAGTTGTTTTTCCGACTCCCCCCTTCTGGTTGGCGACAGCAATGACTTTACCCATTTGTATTAGCTCGTTGCAGTCCCAAAGATGCCGGATACTTTCGGATAATCCAAGGATGTTTCACGGAAATGTTTCACAAAAAAACTTAATGGTGTGAAAAGGGGAGAAAATATAACGATATGTTAAAAATGAAATTCTTGTCATTGAAAACCAATGTTCCGCAAGCGCTGAGGGCAGGCGTATAAGGTATGTTATCTGTGTGCTGGTGTGTAAGCCTTATTTCGGTAGGTAAGCCTACTATGCAGTTTATTCCTAAACTGCATAGTAGGCTTACCTACCGAAATAAGCGAGGCTGAGGCTATGGTTGTGGAAGTGCTAGACCAACCCGAAAAGGCACTGGAAAGCAGCCTGTCGGGCTTAGGGAAATTAGTAGTTGATGGAAAAGGAACGCTTAATTTCGAGCCTGCCAGCCAGGTTGTTTTCAATAGTACCTCAAAAGGGGGACAGGTAGTTTCGCTGATAAACAAAGCGAATAATGTATTAACACCGGTTGCCTACATTGCTGCCGGAGGGGCAATCATTAGCGTTATTAAAGACCAGAGTAATTGTGCTTTATATAAAACCCGCACCCAGAACGATCCCGTCCTCTGCCAGTCATTGACGGACTTACAGCAACGGGGAGGTACCATGAATGGACAAGCAGGTGTAACAAAGCTTTGCTCGAGTACTCTGAGTAACCCCGGGTTAAAAGCTGTTGTAGATCGGATATTGAGCTTTACAGCAACCGGAGAGATACCGGCATTCCTGGGAGACGTGCTTGAACCCACATTTGACAATAACAAACTGTCCATGCATATTTCTGACTTGACGGTTGACCTGGTGAGTGCTTACGATAAATTGTATACCTCGGCGTATGAGGATAAATTTGATTATCTTAAAGCTATTCGTGATGTGACCTCCTCGAAATATGGATACCGGATAGGGCAACTTAGACGGCAATATGTAACAATTCTGGATAAAAACGGAAAGCTCTGGGACACGTTCAATGGTACTACGATTGAAGCCGTAGGGGGCGTAGGCGAAGGAACAGCCCAATCGGAAAGAAATCAACTTCTGAACTTAATAC
>NZ_CAMFHL010000024.1 GCF_945952095.1 uncultured Arsenicibacter sp.
TCACCAACGGCTGTGCTTCGGTCACCGCCGTTACCGTTGCCGTGCAGGCGCTGCCACTGGTTATAATCAGCACAAGTAACAGCGCTCCAATTTGTTCCGGACAAACAGTATCGTTGAGTGCCAGCGGGGCTACCAGTTATCTCTGGTCAAACGGTGAAACCGGCACCAGTATTCAGGTAGCGCCAATGACTACAACGACGTACTCAGTAGTGGGCACAATTAATGGATGTACAGGAGTAGGACAGATCACACGCTATGTAACGCCTTGCCCGCTGACGCTATCGGCCGTCATCACCGACTGCACACCAGGCCAGTTATCGTTGCAGCTTAATGCCAGCGGCGGCACCGGTTCACCTTATCAGTATGCCGGGGTCGGTGTTACAGCATGGACAACCCAGTCGGGCCCATTTGCTGTTTCGGTTTATGCTGATACTACACCGCTGAATATTTGGGTACGTAATACCGACAATCCGGCTTATCTGGTACAATACACCTTATCTATACCGGCCTGCGCACGGCCACTACCTGTAACCATCAACCAACCGGCCAGTGAAACCGGTAGCCAGCCGTTACACATTACAGGAGCCAGTATCAATTGTTCGAACCAGCGGATAACAATTTCTACTACCGGTGGCAGTAACGCAACTCTTTATCAGCGAATCGTGCTTGTTACTGGTTTTCTTCCGATTAATCAGGACCTTATACTTGACTACGGTGTATTTGCAGAACGCAAACCGGTACAGCTTCAGGTTCAGCAAAACGGCGTCAGTTCTCCGCTTTTTACCTTTGACTATACCGACCAATGCCCCCTTGTCACAATTACTCCGCCAGCTACCCAAACGTTCGCAATTCCGCAGCAATCCTGCGCCAGCCCGGCAGCAACCCTCGGGCAACCGCTGGCACTTTCTGCATCACTGACCTGTCAGGGAAGTAATGGTGTGCTGTCGTTTTTTCCGCGCGGGGGCCAGCTTCAGGCGAATACCGTATTTGAATTTATGAGTCCCGGCATCACCGGCTGGACTACCAGCTGCACCGTCAGCGTGACCGAGGCCGATCCCGTGCTGGTTACATTTGTCCGCCAGCGTAACGTGGTGACCAATGAGGTACTGGCGCAGACAACCTACACGCTGACGAATCCGTGTGCATCCGGCGCCGGACGGACAGCACTTACCGATGATAGCTTCTCGGTAAGCATTCTCGGGAATCCGACTACCGCCCGCCAAGCTACGGTGGCCATCGCCGGCCGGGCAGGGCAGCAACTGTGGCTGACGGTGACCGATACGCAGGGGAGAATCATCAGTAGCCGTCAGATTGACGCAACGCCGTGGCCTGTGCCCTATCAGGCAGAACTCGGCTCCGCCGCAGGCGTTTACCTGCTGACCGTACGTAGTATACAAAAACGGCAAACGTTTAGCATTATCAGATACTAATTCGAGCAACGGTACTCATTTACAACCAAAAACCTGGTAGGTTTGCACTGTAGTTAATCAGCAACTAATCCATTTATATGATTCGTATTTTACGTTCAGTTGCATGGGTTCTCACCGGCGTTCTGCTGCTTACCCGGACAGCACAGGCGCAGATCGGGTTCACCCCATCTTCACTGACCTATACCCAGACGTTTACGGCACCGACCCTGCCGCAAACCGGTACAGGTACCCTTAATCCAAACTCCGCAACAACACCGGGCGCATTAGGTCTGTACGTTGAAAAAACAGGCGCCAACAGCCCCAACCTGATTACCGCCAACAACGGAGCCAGCAACTCCGGCGGCGTATTCAGCTACGGTCCGACCGACGATCCGGACCGTGCCCTCGGCACAATCGGCTCCAGCAATGCGGCCGCCGGTAACTTCTCGTATGGTTTCCGGTTTAAAAACACAACCGGCAGCACGATTACCTCCCTTGCCATCAGCTATGCCGGTGAACAGTGGCGGAATGCTGCCGCAGCGGCTCAGACCATTACCGTTGCCTACCTCGTGGCCAGCTCCGTTACCTCTACCTCACCGGCTGCCGGATCGGCACCCGCCGGCTATACGCAGGTGCCGGAACTGAACTTTACCAGTCCGGTTACGGGCGGAACCGCCGGCGCCCTTGATGGCAACGCCGCGGCCAACCGCGTGCTGATTTCCCGTACCATTGTGGTCGACATTCCCGACGGACAGGAAATCATGCTCCGCTGGTACGACCCTGATCACACCGGCTCCGACCACGGCCTGGCCATCGACGACCTGACCGTTATCGCCTCGACCGGCACCCCACCGGTGCAGACTGCCCTGAGCGTCAACCCGACATCGCTGAATAACTTTGCGGCGGTACAGGGCACCCCTTCACCGGCCCAGAGCGTTGTAGTTACCGCCAGCGGCCTGACAGCGCCGATTGGCCTGACAGCACCGGCCGGCATTGAACTCAGCTCCGACAATGTGACCTTTACAGCCACCCTCAGCCTGCCGGCCGCCACAACCAGCACAACGGTTTACGCCCGCTTAACGGGTGCGGCCGCCGGAGCCGTGTCGGGTAACATTACCCTGCAAAGCGGCGACCGTACAGCATCCGTCGCCATTACCGGTGTCGTGAGTGCGCCGGGCAGCCAGTTTACGCCGATTGCTACCGTCCGGAGCTATCCGACGGGCATCAATACGGTAGCGGCGGGCCGGGTAACGGTCAGCAGCCAGTTTGGCGGCAATACCTTTTTCATGCAGGACGGTACGGGCGGCATTCAGCTGTTCCGCAGCACCGAAGCACTTGGCAATCAGGTTCAGTTAGGCGACTCAATTCAGGTGGCCGGTGCGACCGCTGTCTTCCAGGGCGGCAAAGAAATCGTGGTGTCAAGCATGACCATTGTGTCGGGCGTTCCGAACCGGATACCGGCGCCGAAAGTCATCACCCTTGATCAGCTGGCCGCCAGCGAAGGCTTGCTGGTGCAGGTACAGGGCGTTACCATCGGCGGTAGCGGCGATGTATTTGCCGCCACGACCTACCCGCTCACCGGCGGCGGTCAGTCGGGTACCCTGTTTATCCGCGCGTCTACCGACCTGAACGGCTCGACCAAACCTGCAGGCAGCATCACCATTACCGGTATCAGCGAGCACTTTACCAGCGGCAATACCAACATTACCGAACTGATGCCGCGCTTCCTGCCGGACGTGCCGGGCTCGGCTACGGTAGCCCTCGCCGACCAGACCTGCGGCGGTTCGCAGACCATCGCGCTGTCACCGGATCAGACCTTCGATGTGGCCACGTTCAACCTTGAGTTTTTCGGTGCTGACAGCGGCGTAATTACCTGCCCGACCTCACCAACCGCCCGGCCGTATGCCGACAACGGACCAACCAACGAACTGTTACAGGCACAGAATGTAGCTACCGTGCTGAATAAACTGAATGCCGACGTGTATGTGGTGGAAGAGGTCAGTGACCAGAACCTGCTGTCACAGGTTGTGAGCAACAGTCTGAGCGGCTATAGCCTGGTGTGCTCAGACAAATTCTCGTACTACTTCCAGGCCGACTGCGATCAGTCGGTGAACAGCGACGGTACGGTTTTCGGCCCATCGTATCTGGCCCAGAAAGTCTGCGTGATCTATAAAACCAGCACCGTTAGCTTCCTGCCCGGCGAAAGCCGCGCCCTGTTCGACGGCAAGTATAATTACCCGAATGCCAACAACTGGTCATCGGGCCGGTTACCGTATCTGTTTGCGGCTAATGTGACCGTCAACGGGGTAACCCAGAAAGTCTACATTGTCGGTATTCACGCAAAATCAGGATCGGCAACGGCTGATTATACCCGCCGCCGCGACGACATTCTGGAACTGAAAGCCGAACTGGACGCGAACTATCCGAATGCCAACGTGATCATCGCCGGTGACTACAACGACCAGATTCTGACATCCATTGCTACCAATCAGCCGTCATCGTACCGTGCGTTCGACGTACTTGACAACGGCAACGACAACCCTGATTACGAAATCCTGACCAAGGCGCTGGAAGCCCAGGGTTGCCGGTCATTCAACTCGGGCAGCTTCCTGGATCATATCACGATTTCAAACGAATTGCAGCCGGCCTATATCGCCAATTCAGCGTTTGTATTCCAGCCCGGCATTCTGAACTATGCCAACACGACGTCTGATCACTTCCCGGTACTGGCCCGTTTCGACCTGAGCAAACTGGTTCCGGCACAAGGCGGTTCCCTTGCCCTGACCCAACCGCTGTATAACTGCACAACCCGTCAGATTACGTTTCAGTCGACGGGCGGTAACGGCTCGGCGGTTGAATACCGCGCCATCGGTGTCCGTGACTGGGGTACGAATCCGGTTGCCTTCATCGAAGCCCCGGTTGTGGCCGATCCGAACAACACAACCATTCTGCTGGAAGCCCGTCAGAACGGCGTGACCGTTACCCGCGTGTTCAACTTCCGGACCGCTGACTGCGGTGGTACCACGACTCCGCCGACGCAGCCGGGCTCGCTGTCGCTGCTGGCGCCGCAATACAACTGCGCTACCCGCCAGATCACGTTCCAGAGTGCCGGCGGCAATGGCTCAGCCGTTGAGTTCCGCGCCATCGGTGTCCGTGACTGGAGCACCAACCCGGTCGCCTTCATCGAAGCACCGGTTGTGGCCGATCCGAACAATTCGACTATCCAGATGGAAGCCCGTCAGAACGGTGTGGTCGTGACGCGTTCGTTCAACTTCCGGACAGCCTGCGCGGCCGCCCGCGAAGCCACCCGCAGCGGTGAGCTGCAGGTAACGCTGCTCGGTAACCCGACCCTGTCAGACATGCTTGACGTTGAGATCCGTGGCGCCGAAGGGCAGCCGGTACAGCTCCTGCTGGTCGACGGACAGGGCAAACAGATCAGTGCGCAGACCATTGACCGCGCCGGTGCCGCTGAGCAGCAGCGCCTCAAACTGGGTCGTTCGGCCGGGATGTATTTCCTGAACGTATCGACCGCAACGCAGCAGAAAACGGTAAAAGTGATCCGGCAGTAAGGCTTTGTTACCGCATAAAAAAAGGGCCACCAAGTGGCCCTTTTTTTATTGCTCCGTTTAATAAAAAAAAACGCTTATATGACAATCCCCATAAAAATAATACTATATCCCCTTACTTTATTGCAGCGTTTTTATAAACAAAAATCTAATTTTAGTTTATAAAAAGCAAGCAAGTATCATATTTAAACACATTAAACTTTTGTTTCTCGTATGAAATCCTTTACGCTTTTCCAGGCAAAAACCGCGGGGGTATTGGCCATCTTTTGCCTGACGGCTACGCAGGTATTCGCCCAACAGTATTATGTTGCCCCGAGTGGCGATGATGCAAATAGTGGTTTGTCTATCGGACAGGAAAAGAAGACTATCCAGGCAGCCATTACCACCGCACCGGCCGGCGCAACTATCAATGTAGCCTCCGGTACATATGCAGGTGGTATTAACGTATCCAAAACATTAACCATCCGAGGGGCAAACGCCGGTGTATCGGGTTCATCTACCCGCAGTACAGAAACTATTATCGACGGAGGTGCAACCGCCGACGGTATTATTGCCGGTGCCAACGATGTTGTTATTGACGGTTTCACAATTCAGAACGGCGGGGGCAACGTATACGGCGGCGTAGGCGTGGGATTCGGCACCGTGACGGGCGTGAAAGTCCTGAATAACATCATTACCAACAACGTCATTGGTGTAGCACAATGTCCGGCAAATACGCTGATCAAAGGCAACAAATTCGACGGAAACAACAAACCTGGTGCTGCGGGCGGAGCTGGTATTTACACGGACGTTGCCACGAACGGACTGGTTATTGAATCGAACGAGTTCATTAATAACACGCAGAATAACCCGGTTATTTTTGCAGCCACAGCGGCAAACATGCATCAGAATCTGACTTTTACTAAAAATTACATTCATGATAATCCGGTTGTTGCGTCCTCGGTCTACTGCGTGGCTATCGCTGGCGGTGTATTCACCCAGAATGTGATTATAAAACCAGGCACGGCAGCCATTCGCCTTGGTGGTGCCTGCACCAATATCACTATCCTGAATAACACCCTGGACAACAATGACTACGGTGTCCGGATTATCGACGACGGCTATGGATTTGGCAGCAACAGTAACGTAACCATCCAACAGAACAGTATCGCCTCCTTCGCACAGAAAGCCATTGACAATAACGAAGCCTTTTCCGTTAATGCCACCTGTAACTGGTATGGGACTCCTACACCGGCAAATACAGTTGTCGGCGGCAATGTTACGTTTTTACCGGCATTATCGGCCGGTACAGACGCGGCTCCGGCAACAATCGGTTTTCAGCCGCAGGCAGCCTGTGGATCGACACCCGTGGTGGATACCTTTACCGCAAGTGGTGATCTTAGTGCGGGTGCCTGTACCGTTCAGCTGATCGCGCGCGGACAGGGCATCCGCTATGTCGTTAATTCACCAAACGGGTATATATACAGCAATGTATTCCGCGCCAATGGGCAGAATACTGTTACTTTTCCGGCGGTTAAAGCTCCCGGCGCCTACACCCTGACGATTTACGGAGACGGCGGTGCTTCGACTACCAATACTGTAACGGTAAACGGTACAGGCTGCCAGTAGTCGTTTTTTAAGGAATAAAAAAAGGCCTGACGCGCAATGCGTCAGGCCTTTTTTTATATTGGCTACCGGGCAATTACTGCCGTACGATCTTCACCGTTTTTGCTTGCGTTGCGGTTTTTACCGTCAGGAAGTAAATGCCTGCCGAACGGCCGATTGACACACGCTGTGTCTCCTGTGCACCCGCCTGCTCTACGCTCTTCTCCGCAAACTGACGACCTACCATATCCGACACCTGCAGGTGCAGCGCTTTGCCGGCAGCATTGCGGATTGTTACTTCCACATAGTCGTTCAGGGTAGGGTTACCCAGTACCGTTACATCCAGCTCCTGCTCTTTTCCAGCTGCTTCACGTGCTCCTGATTTTGGAGTACATGGACTGACCAGGTTAACCGATGTCTGAGCCAGAATATTCCCTGTATTCACGTCGCGCTGACGAACCATAACCGTATAGTTGCGGCTGTCGATACCCAGGTCAATCGGTGCACTGCAATTGACAGTCCAGCCGGTTACTCCCGGAGAGAAAAACTCAAATACGGTATTTGGTGCGTTAACACCACCTGTCGGTAAAAACGACATAACGTGCGGTGTACTGCCCGTGTTACAGGTAAACGTTGCCGACAACGCCAGTGGCTGACCGAGGGTATTCGCCGGACTGGCACAGGCCTGTGTTGGAGCAGTCGACGTTGTGCTCGTTGGTGGCGGTGTCGTTGTAATCGGACACTGATTCCGGAAGTTGTAGGTAAACAGTGCCGACGGTACTCCATTCTGGCTTACCTGCAGCAGGATGTTCGACTGATTTTGCTCCAGGAAGATACCTTCGTCGAGCACCAGCGGCTCATTAGCAGCTACAAAATTGGTTACCAGCACAATCCGTTTCAGGTATGGCGAGCCATCGCCACCGGCAGTCGACAACGATACTACTCGGGTAGTACAGTTGATTGAAGCAGCCGTAATGCTCAATGGCGGCGTTCCTGTGGTCGATGGCGGCGGCGTTACCGTTACCGGCGTCGGCCGTGAGCAATCCGGAATTGGAAGCACATAATTTACTATAACCGTCGGATTGTTTGCGTTACGAACCATCAGGTTCAGTGGGCCGGTATCACCGTATACATCTACCTTAAACGGTCCGGGGCTCACTGTCCAGCCGGTTACACCAACTGCCGCGTATTCGTACGACGATCCGTTACCACCGCTCGCTGCCATGCTGATGTACAAAGCGCCTGGTGAACACGAATTGATAATAGCTGATAAAGCCAATGGCTGAGCGGGTGGCGGTGTTGTACCAGCCGGTAATACCGATAGCACAAATGACGCCGATACCGGCTGGTTACTCTGATCTTTTGCCGTAACCACTACAGAGAATGTCCCCGTTACCGACGGCGTGCCGCTGATCAGACCCTCCTGCGTAATGTTCACCCCTGCCGGTAAACCGGTTGCGGTAAATGACAATGGCTTGCTGTTCGGGTCAACAAATGAAGGCGATGTGTTATAGACAAATATTGTACCCACCACCGCTGTCTTGTTCGACAAACCGGTTGTGATTGGCGGCACATTACTCTGAGCACAGAACGCTTTCCAGTCCCACGTATAGGTTACCGTTACTCCGCTCTGTACTGCTACCAGCGTAAACGGACCGGCATCCGATGCCGGCAATACCGTGTAAGGGCCGGCCGTAGTTGTCGGGCCGGTTACACCGACCGCCGAGAAGGTAATCGGAGTCCCGTTTCCACCCTGCGTACGGAAGTAGAACTCACCCGTCAGACAGTTGTACTGCGGAGCGATCAGGCTGAAATTACATGAGCTGATATCAGCCGTAACGCGGGTTGATGCTACGGACTCGTAACCATTCGGGCCGGTTGCCGTGACCGAATATAAACCGGTCGTCGTTACTATTGCCGCTCCCGAGGTTCCGACCTGGGCGGCGCCTGCGCTGAACCGGTAAGCCGTGCCACCGCTCGCCACGAGCGTAACCGATGGGGCCGCACAGGTCAGCGTACCACTGCTTATGAGTGTAGCGGCCGGTGATACCACCAGGTTAAAAGCTGTACTGACACTCTGTCCCTGATTATTGGTTGCCGTGACAGTAACCAGACTGTTGCCTGGTGTCGTCAGCGGACCATTGATGATCAGGCCGTTGAAAAACAGACCATCCGGTAAACCCGATACGGTCAGCGTCAGCGGACTGTTTTTCGGATCGGCAAACGTTGACGATGGAATCAGATACGTAAAACCTGTACCGGCAACGCCGTACTGCGTAGCAATAGCACTCGCTACTGTCGGGCCGGTTGGTGTACCCGAACGAACCGTTACGGTAGCGCTGACCGATTCACTCACACAGCCATTGCGTGAGCAGAGTGCCGAGATAATTTTTGTTCCCAATGTGGTTGTTCCCACGCTGATGATACTGCCCGGCGCTACGGTATTTACACCCGCACCGGTTGCACCAACATACTGGATAATCCCCCCCTGACAACCGGTTGCCAGGATGCTGACGTTTGAGCCACCCTGCAATACTGTTGCCGATGAAGGCGTCAGCGTTGGCGGCGGGTTGCCGGCACTAACAGTTACGTTTACTGTTGTTTGCAGACTAGTGCCCGTACCGTCGGTACAGGTTGCGCCGAGGGTGTACGTGCCCGGGGTCGAGAACGTATAAATATTGCCGGCAGCCGAGCCACCGGTAGCAATAAATCCAACCGTACCCGCATTGCAGGTAGCCGTTACTGAGACAGGTGTACCGCAGCTTGAGCTTGCCGGTACTGCCAGAGTAGGTGGAGAAGGTGCCGCAACAGCCACGGGTGTTTCTGGTATGGCCGCTGCATTCACCCCGACCAGCATACTCGTGAATAGCCCGAAGCAAACCGTCAGGGCTAAGCGAATGTAATGTGATACAGATAAATGCATAACTAGAAGGGATTTGATAATGGTTTAGAAGATGGACAAACCCCTTTGTCCACCCGATATTCTGATACTTAAGTTTATACCTGGCATAACGGTGTCCCGGGCCCCTAAGGGCGCACGAGCTGATTCGTCAGATACTGCTGATGATACTGCCGTAATAAGCCATCGAGCGGAACACCGGCCCGATACCGGACACCGACGTTACCGACCGCATTGTAGCTATACTCCCACCGGAACTCTTCGGAACTCCGCAGCCGTACACGTGACGACTGCACAATCCGGCCCGGCGGAATCGGTATCGCAATGTTGAATCCGGCCGTTGACCCGTTTTTTGTCTTCATCGCGTAGATACCTATTTCTACGTTTGAAAACTGCCGGAGCACATCAAGCCTGGCCCCCCGGTCGTCATACATGTACTGTCCCCCGGACACTTTAAACGTCACGTCCGGCGTCCGCAGCCGGTAGGCTACATCGGCCTGGAGCAACAAGTGCCGCAGTTTCTCATAGTAAATGCCCTGACGCGGAAAATAATAGAACCCCGTAAGGCCCGCTTCCGCTCCGAACGACCACGGCGAAGTCAGGTTATTGCGCCGATACTGTACATTCAGGCCATACTGGCTGCCAAACAACCCCGCCGATGCTGACACAAAATCCTGATGACTCAGTGCCAGAAACTGGTTCAGATAAACCGGCGCAGGCCGGATATTCATCGGCTGGTTATCAAAATCGTTTACCAGCGGAAACAACACGCCCAGATGCAGTACCAGCCCCCGGTACAAATACAGCTGTGTCTGTAACAAGAGGTTGGTTTTACTGAGGATCGGTTGCTCCTTGAACCCGAAATTGGCAATGAACTCCGGCTGAAGCCGGAAATCGAATTTGTACTGCCGCCAGCTGACGGGCTGAACCGCCTGCAGCTGACGCCGCTCTGACCCGGTTACCGGTCTGACCCGGACACTGCCCCGCCCCAGCCGGTAACCGGCCAGCGGAACACCCTGGTACAGCGGCACCAGCTCGTAAGCCGTATCGATGCCCGCCTGTCCTGCCTCCAGCATGCCCACGAGCGGATTCCGGAAAACCCGCTGCTCGTAGTATACCCGTTGCTGACTACTGTCGACGCGTACATTTTCAAGATCTTTGCCCAAAAACGGCTTCCGGACCTGCCCGTATGTGCTCCCCGTAAGAGAGCAAATCGCCAGCAGCCATCCGGCAATGTATGTTCGTCTGGTAAATGGCCTGTATGCCCGCTGCACGTATTGACGAATTTATTCCGGCTCCGACTGCCGGAAACGTTACTTTACTTTGTTTGCTTAACCAGCTGTTTAACCGACTTCTGCAGGCCGAACTGAAACGACGTGGCAACCGTCACCTGATCAAAATTGATCACCCCGGCCTGCACCGTCCAATGCCGGAACAGGGTCGCGTAGGCGCCCAGGTTCAGATGCTGCGAATCCCATTCGGCCATCACACCCCCTGCCTTCCGGTACTGCAGCTTTACCCCGCCGAACGGCCCCGACAGATACGGGCCCGGCAGCTGGTTCTTGCTGTGCAGCTTGTAGTTGGCAAAGATGTTGTAGTCGTTCCCGCGGTTATCGCTCCGGTCAAAATAATACGGACTGCCAATGCCCAGCGTCAGCTGCGTTTCCCACTCCTTCGATAAGGAAAAGTGTTTAGTAGCCGCCACCGCATAGGTTACCAGCGAGTTATCGATGCCGAAGGGCGCCGACAGCACTACCGCCAAAGACGGACGGCGTGCCTTTTCCCGCAGGATTCCGTACTTGATATCGAACTGCCGGTCGCCGATGCCCCGCTCCTTCAACGGAATGTAGCCGTTGATATGGAACAGGTTCAGGTTTACTTCCAGCCGGGGCAAAACCGCCAGATGGAAGTAATAAATGCTCTGGGACTGCTGCCGCAATGCGGTGTTACTCTTTGCATTCGGGTTGTTGTTCCGCAAATCGTAATGACTTGGGTTATAGAAATAACCGATCCGGAACGTTCCGTCATCGAGTAGTTCGGCCGTCGGAATGTACAGCAAGCCCGGTTTGCCGGAAATGTTGGACTGCGCCCGAAGCGGCAACCCTATTCCCCACAAAACCGCCAGCAGCAGCACTCCGGCTACCCCGCTACGCACCGTTAACCGGCTACCTGCAGTCCGCATCCCCGACATTAACGGCCTGTTCCCTGGTTGTGGCAGCTGTCGTATGCTCTCAGCACCAGATTCTGACCGGTTTTTACCGCTGTGTTAAATGAGTCATTAACAGCGTTGGTATTGATCACCCGCGTTTCCTGCGCTGCCGAAAGCCGCGTAGTCTTCGTGATGGCACAGGTATTCAGATCGGCCATCTGCAGGTTGTAATATACCTTTACCTGATAGCTGAACTGCACATAGGCAAAGGCCAGCAACGTGTTATACTGCGCGTCGCCCAGCGTGCTGCGGATCGTGATCAGGTTATTAACCGTTGCGTCGAGGGCCGTACGGGCCGATGACACCAGCGCCTTGTACTTGTTCTGCGTATCAGTCAGGCAGCCGGTAATTTCGCCTTCTGCCGCTGACTTCTCCTGATTAAATACCCCTTCGATCGTAGCGATCTGCCCCTGACGGCTGCTTTCAAAACTAGTCATCAACTGGTTAAACAGGTCGTTGGCCGATTTAAAGCACGGATCGTTACCTGTGTAGTTGATCAGTTCAACGGCCAGCGCATCAACGGCTGCCGTCGGCGTTGGCTGTCCAATCGACGCCGTCGTTGGCGTAATCTCAACGCCGTTTATGCGCGGATAGGAGAACACCGGCAGATACGGCTGAAAACGGGCGTCGGCCGTGATCGTGTTGACAATCGTCTGCAGGTTTGCCGGCAGTACGCCGGTTCCGGTCAGACCATCCACTACCGCCGGTGTAAAGCCACCGGCAACCGCTGCTGCGTTGTAACCGGCGCTACCCAGCACACCGTTCATATCGGCCACGGCCTGCGTTACCGCAGGCGGCACGGCTGCCCCGCCGACTACAGCTGCAATACCGTTATACACGGCCGTTGCCTGCGCAGACGGTGCTACCGTAGAGGGCGTCACGGATACCGAAGCCGTTACCGAAACCCGGGCCGGAGCCATCTTCAGGTTTTTCAGGTCTTCGAACGTGTAAGGGACAAGGGGCTCTGCATCCTTCGAAGTACAGGCCCAAACCAGTAAGGCCATGGACATGCATAGCCCGTAGGTCGACCACAGGATTTTTTTTGTAGATATTTTCATGAGTGTTTTATGATTTAAGGAACAAATGGAATGGACATTCCTGCGTTAAACGCCCCCGCAATGGCTTGCCATGTCTGAACAATTCAGGTGTATTAATTCTGATAAAGATAGACATTAGGTTTCTATTAAATCGTAAATCATTAACCCAATGCCTGTTTTTCTACACAAAAGCCACTCAAGTGATAATATTTTACTGACCGGTATACGTCTACATAAGACCCTATATAACTATACCAATATTTTATTTCACTATGCGCTTTTCTGTGTCGAAACACCGGTTTGCCGGAAATCCGTATATTGCTCTACTTTTGCAAATCAGATTAACAGCAAGTAGCATGAATCAAGCCTGGCACTGGCTCAGGGACCGCCTGTTCTCCCGAAATTCCACCACGTCTCAACTCCCTTGCTTCTGGCAAACGGACATGCACTCACACTTGATTCCGGGCATTGATGACGGCGTACAAACCACTGAACAGGCGATGACCTGCATCCGGCAACTGGCCGCGTGGGGCGTTCAGAAAATTATTACGACGCCACATATTAATCAGTCGTTTTACCCGAATAAACCCGCTGCTATACGGGCAGGCGGCGAAGCGCTCCGTCAGCAGCTGATCGATGAACAACTCCCCGTTGACCTGGAAGTGGCCGCCGAGTACATGCTTGACGAAGGGTTTCCGGCACACCTTGACGGCGACGATCTGCTTTCCTTTGGTTCCGGCCGTTTCCTCCTGGTTGAGACCGGGCTGGTTGCCCGCTCCCTGCAACTGGAAGAAATACTGTTTCAGATTCAGGCCCGGGGTTATACGCCCGTCCTGGCTCATCCGGAACGCTATCATTATTTCTACAATGACCCGAATGCCCTGCAACGGCTCCGGGAGTTAGGGTGTCTGTTTCAGTTGAACTGGATGTCGCTCAGCGGCCGGTACGGACCAGGCCCCAAAAAGCAGGCAAAACTCCTGCTTAAACACAATTGGGTTGACTTTTTCGGCAGCGACATGCACCGCCCTGAGGATTTGCCTAAACTTCAGGAACTGCTCGACTCGCCGTTTTACGAACAACTACAGACGCAGCCGCTCCGGAATCAGACCTTGTAAGGGTTACTGCCCCGGCTCGGGCACCACCTTCGGGTACCGCGCTACCGGCTTATCTACCAGCTTCCGGGTCAGCTTCAGCAGGTCACGCTCAAACTGCTTCATGATGGCTTCGCGGCTCAGGTACCGCTCTGCGTATAGGCGTGCGTTTGTACGCTTCACTGACAGATCCGACGCCAGCGCCTGTACGATGCCTTTCTCCAGCGCATCGACACATTCGGCCTCCACCACCACTCCGACCTTGTGCCGGGTAATGATGTCGTGCAGAATCGTGCCCGGCGAGGCCGTTACCAGCGGACAACCGCCCGCTGCCAGAATACTCGTCAGTTTCGACGGCAGTACCAGGTCCGACGCCGATTTCTTTTGCAGAATCACGTGCAGATCGGCCGTAGCCAGCAGGGCCGACAGCTTCTCGTAAGGTTGCAGCGGGAAAAACAGCACGTTTGTCAGCTGCTCGGCCGCGACCCGTTCCATTAGTTTTTCGCGCGCACCGCCCGTGCCCACAATCACAAATTTGAGCAGCGGCAGGTGCCGCAACCGGCCCGCCACCTCAATAATCTGTTCCAGTCCCTGTTTCTCGCCCAGACTGCCCGCATAGAGTACTACCTCGTCGTTATGCGAGAGCCCGAAGGCTTTCCGCAGCGACTGACTTACCGGCAGCGGTTTCACCTGTCGCTCATCGACCCAGTTGGGCAGGAGCGTACAACGCGATGCCGGCACACCTTTGGCCTGAATCCGGGCCATCATACCCTCGCTGATGGTCGACACCAGCTCGCAGCGATCGAGGATAAATTTCTCGGCGCGGTAAAGACAGGCCAGAAACTGACGGTTGGAGAGCATGCCCAGATTTTTGGCCATATCGACCTGCAGGTCCTGCACGTGATAGACCACCGGCACCCGGCGCAACCAGGCATACAGCAGCGGAATAAAGCCTAAGTGAAAGGCCGGGACCACGCAGATGACGGCATCGGCGCGTTTCCGGAAAAAGGCGCGGAACCAGTGTGGCAGACTCGAGGCCACAAACGAAAACTCATGCGCAATCCGTTTCAGGGCCGAAACCCGCTTCGGAATGTAGAGCGCTGACCGATGAACCCTTACCCCATCCATGACCTCGGTCTGCCACCATTTGCCCTTGTAGCTTTTGTGGACATCCCATTCCGGATAGTAGGGCATGGCCGTAATAACATCAACCTCGTGGCCGTGCTGCGCGAGCCAGGCACTCATATCGGCGGTGTATTTGCCGATCCCCGTCAGTTCAGGTGCGTAATTGATTCCGTATATCAGTAAGCGCATGATTAAAGGGGTGGTTATAGTGAAAAATTCAGTTTAGTAAAAGCGTTGAGATCCGGGGGCGTAGAACATAAGGCATAGCGCCGCGTTCCACGTGTTATTTCTTCTCCTTGATGAAGCAGTAGACTTGCGTAAAGTAGGCCATTTTGAGTATGGCAAAGGCCAGGCCGCGGCTGCCGTCGCGGAAGCCGCCCATGAGGATAAAGCTGCCAAAAAAGTAAACCGGTCCCAGCAGCGGCGTGCGGATCAGGCCGTATTTAATGCGTTGCATCCAGGTCCAGTGGGTGCGGTCGGCGGAGGCCCGCAGGATACGTTCGGCCTCCCACCGGGCATATTCCGTGTGCTTGGCAACGTAGTGGGCCACACCCCGGTCGTCGCGGTGGTCGATCTTGCTGCGGATCATACCCACCTCACCATTCAGGACCGGGTGTTCGTGAATTTCCATGTCCAGCTTGCTCCACTGATCCTCGTCGATGCGTTCGTATTCGCCCGCCCCGACCTGAAACAGGGCCAGTTTGTGCAGAAAGTAGCCGCCTTTGTTTTCGCGTCCCATGAAGTAGACCGTGTAGCGCAGCCAGAACCCGACATAGGCCGATTCCTTCGACAGGGCCTCCCTTAGTTCGGTTTTGAACGCAGGCGTCAGGTGCTCGTCGGCATCCAGAAACAGAATCCACTTGGTAGCGGGCGTATGCGTCCGGAGGTACCAGTTTCGTTTTTTGGGGAATTTGCCGTCCCAGACAAAGTCGATGACCTCGGCCCCGTGGGCGCGGGCAATCGCACACGTCTGATCGGTACTTCCCGAATCAATCACAACGACCTTTTGGGCCAGGTCCGTCCCGATAGCCTGCAGGCAAGCCGCCATGTTTTTGGCTTCGTTACGAACGGGAATGGCAATCGTCAGGTCAAGGGGGGAGGTGGGCATTCGGTATTGGTTATGGCGACTAGCACCTGTACTCATTTACTATTTATGTTCGGCATAGCGAACAACACGTGCAGGATTACCAGCAACAATAGCATACGATTCGACATGCTTTGTTACAACACTACATGCCCCCACCACTGCCCGTTCTCCGATTATCACCCCTGGCAATATAAATGCACGGGCACCGATAAATGCATATGGGCCAATCTCGATCGGCGAAGTAATCAGGTTCATGGCCGGACTATGAAAGGCGTGCGTACCCGTACAGAGATAGGCTTCCTGGGCTACCGTCGCATGTTCGCGAATAATTATTTTACCCAGTGAATAGGCATTAGCCCGATCACCTAGACAGGCCCGGTCATATAGGGTCAGATTCCAGGGAATCTGAATACGGGCGCGCTGATGCACAAAAGGGACACCGTGAATGTCTGCCCCGAAGCGTTTCAGCCACCATAAACGCCAGCGGTTCGCCGGTTTCGGCGTCCAGCTACAAGCCACTAACCACACATATTCCCAGAGAAACAGCCTGATGCGGTCCTTAACCGACCAGGGACTGTCGTAGGCGCTCGCCTGTGTATGTACCGTTGTAGACTCCATGTCTATGCTGCGTTCATTTTCGAAAATTGCGCCAGAAAGTCCGTAGCAATGTGTTTTAGTGAGTGACTTTCTCGTACCTGCAATGCCTGTCCGGCCAGTTGTTCCCGCCACGAATGCTGTTCCTGTAAGGCAGCTAATTGGGTGGCTAACTGCGCTACGGCATCCGGAGCGCGGTGGTTAAAGACTAGTCCGTTTTCGCCATGCCGGATAAAATCACCGAAACAAGCCAGGGCCGATACTACCGGAACACATCCCCATGCCATTGCTTCCAGAGGGGCTAAACCAAACGTTTCGCCCTGTTCGGCTACTGAGGGATAGACAAATACCGCCGCATCACGATAATACCCGTTCAGTTGTTCCGGGTCATAAATGGCTCCCGTAAACGTTACCATCAAACCCTTTGACAGACTGACCAGCGACTGATAGTAGCTATCTCCACCGCCCCCTGCCGCGATGTCCCATGGACCCACAATAATCAACTTGTATTGGGTCGCTACAGCGGCATAAGCCTGTATCAATACGTCCAGCCCTTTCTCCGGATGCACCCGCCCGACATAGAGTAATACCGGTTTCTTCTCCGGAAGGCTTACCGGTTCGGTTGTTGTAAAGGGTAGCGGATTTGGTACCATCACCACACGGTCATGGCGTTGTACCGGTAGTTCCTGCCGGATAGCGTCTGCCACAATGCCCGAATTAGCCCGTAACCGCGCAACCCGACTGTACAAGGGCATTTGCCCTTTGGGCATGCGGGCAACATCGACAAAACAACGTCTTTGCAGGCTATGCGGTAAGACTAAAGGCGCCCAGAACGTATTGGTAACGATTACGTCCGGAACGTCGGTAAAAGCCTGACGACAGCGAAGAGTATAGATTAAATCCAGCATCTTCAAGACAATTCCGGATTTCGGGGTATCGTAGCCGTTGATGCGCCAGTGAAATACCCCGTCGATCCATTCGGTTTCGGGCAATCCGGCTACTTTACGGGAAATGTGCGTTACCCGGTGTCCCTGCGCGGCAAACTCCTTTCCCAGCCCGAACCACATTTTTTCTACCGCCCCGCCCCGTAACGGCGGCACCGGCAAAAAAGCGCCCTGCAAAATCACAATATGCATATCAATGGTAAGTCCGTTGGGAGGCTGCGCTTTCCTGTATGGCATTCAGCAACCGCTTAGAGGTGACGGCAATGGTAAAGTGGGTTTCGTAGGTAGCCCGTGCCTGCCGGCCCATCGTTCTCTTTTCGTCATCTGACAGATTCAGCCACCGAAGCAACGACCGGCTTGTGCCGGCCTCTGTATCGTCATCGGAAAAGCCGCCTTCCATTTCATCAATCTCCTGCCAGATATTTACCTGTTTAGAAATCAGGACCGGCTTTCCGCAGGCTAATGCCTCAGCTACAGCAATGCCGAAGTTTTCCTGATGACTCGGTAACACAAATGCCTCGCACCCATACAGAGCGCCCCATTTAGCATCGCCCGTCAGCATGCCCGGAAAAAAAACGGCTTGTTGTAAAGCCCGTTCCGCAGATACCAGTGCCAGCACGGCTTTGCCGTAAGGCGTATCCAGCCCGGGACCGGCAATAACGAGGGCCGGTAAGGTATAGCCTTCTGTTAACAGCTCTGCATAGGCCCGAATGAGTAAATCGACCCCTTTTTTATCGTGAATCCGGCTCAGGAATAACCAGTAGGGCCGGTCAGGCAGTATCGTATTGGCCCGAAGCGCCGCTGTCATCTGCGGATGATAAGCCGGTGGTTCAGGAGTTCCATACCCGACGTTCAGCTCCCGCTTCGGCGCGTAACTCCGGAATGTTTGCCGGGCAAGTTCCAGTTCGGTTTGGGTGGTAAATAACAACCCGTCTGCATCCCGCACCACCTTGTGCTCGATTAGCCACCAATAGATTTCATTGCGTAAGGCTTTTAACCGGCGCGACGTGGTCTGCTGAAAATACGGATCTAACATGCCATGTGGCATGATAAATACCTTCGGCACTTTCTTCCCAGACTTTTTCAGTATCCTTGCTGCCTTCCAGACAGCATAGCTGGTGTATAGCCAAAGGCCATTGATAATGACCACATCAAAGGCTGCCATGTTCACCTCCAGCCAGGAAAGTAGTTTTGGTGTATAGCACCACGGGCTGTACGTCGGGCCGAGGGCGTGAATGCTGAAGTGGTCCGTAGCTAGATATGCCGTTTTCGGGTCATCCGTGCAGGCCACTTCACGGTATACACCCACCTTTTCCAGCTCCGGAATCGAATACCGGATGCCCTGACAAGGCCCGCCGGTAAGCGGATTCATACTGCCGATGACGTGTAATACCCGCATAGTTAATCTACAAATCCTCTGCTGCGCCGGAAATAGGCGGCATCATCGGGAATTGGCTGAATGGCCTTTGCCGGTACGCCGCCATATAACATCCGTTCCTGCGTAAACGCTTTATTGAGCAGTGCCTTTGCGCCCAGTACCGAATAGGCCGGTAACGCGGCCCCGCCTAATACCACCACATTCGTACTGACAAAGCAGTAGTCACCGATTGTAATCTGCTCGCTGTGCTGCCGGTTGGCGTACACGTCAATGGCATGGGTTAAGAGTTGCGACTGATACCCAGCAATGGTCGTAAACCGCCCTATGGTAATCGTGTTGGTACAGTCGATGTGATGATTTTTTGTGATCGCCGAGTGTGCGCCCATGTACAGGGCCGGATGCCGGTCGGGTTGATGGGCAAAATGCACAGCCTCCTGCTGTTTTGGGAAACCAGTAATCCAGTTGCCCCGGGCAATGCTTGTATGGACGTCCAGTTGCATCAGTTCCAGATGAATGGCCATGTTGAAATGACCGATCCTCGCCCGTTCGCCCATGATGAGCTTCCTGGGATAAATCCACGAATAGCCGATCCGGGCTGTTGGGTGAATCTGATAGCCAAACCAGCGCTGCAAACACCAGCGCCGCAGCGGCCACGGCAATATGAAAACAAGTAGCTTACCGATCATAAACGACTGTCTCCGGTTTTCTGACCAGCCCGTACAGGTCCAGATAGGCGTCGACCATGTCGGATACCCGGAACCTCTCCCCGTTTGCATACCCAGCCCGGATGAGTACCTCCCGTTTACCCGGCTGTTGCAGCGTCCGGAACGCATCGGCAAAAGCCTCCGGACTGTGCGGATCAGCGAACAAGGCTCCTTCGCCACATACTTCCGGCATTGGCTCAATCTGACTCGCAATCACCGGTGCGCCGCAAGCCTGTGCCTCTACCGGTGGCCATCCGAATCCTTCCGATAAGGAGGGAAACACAAAAGCTTCGCTAGTACGGTACAGGGCCAGCAGGAGTTCATGCGATGGTTTGACTACGGAAATAACCCGGTCAGTCAGGCCCAAGGACTCGATATGCCGCGCCAGGGTAGCATCTATCGGCTGACCGGCAAAACACACCACACCCGGCCACTCATCAGCGAGCAGGGACAGCATATCGACCAGCATTTTCCTGTTTTTGCGGGGCAGCGACGACCCCACGTGGAGCAAAAACGGACGGCCATCCCGCAAGGGCGTTGCCTGCATCAGGGTTCCTGCACGGTCGGCGGAAATCCGCGAAAAGTCTCCGTTGAATCCGGCATGAATCACGCGCCACGTATCCGGCACCTGTTCCCCCATATACTCCCCCAAGTGGCGTAAGGTCTCTGCGGAATCGGCTGCGAGCTTGTGCGCCTGTTTTAGGTGGCTGCCAATCCACCGTTGCAGGAGTTTACCCATCCGTGTGGCCGGACAATAGGCATCTGCATAGCCTAACGCGCCACGGATGGCCAGAATATCGTGACAGGTAATGCCCGTTTGCGCGGCCGGTAAGTGGGCAAGGTACGGTGCATTAGAATGATCGCAGATGTGAAACGTGACCGGCTGCTCCTTGTATTTCCGCGCATTCCACCGCAGCAGGATAGGAAACAGCACCCACTTATCTACATAGCCTAGCCACTTGCCTATTCCCTGTACCGTAGACCGACTCCAACGACCCAGGTAGGCGGCAGGCGTCCAGACGTCCACCTCATATCCCGCTTCCTGTAACCCAATTGCCAGCATGTGTGTGAACCGCTGCATGCTTTCCTGCCGGTCCTGCTGGTAATTCCCGATTAATATAAAACGATGTGCAGGCATTAACTACTTTTTTTACTGGATATCCGCAATGAAGCCATCAATAAACCTCCCATCAGAGTACAGAAGCCTAGCGACGTTGGTTGCGCCCAACCTCCCTGCAAAACTGTAAGCATACCAAAGCTTAGTAATACCCATGGTAAGACAATCCCTTTTTTAAGGTGTTTATAACTAGCTATAGTTACCTTTATGGCTAATGAGATACGGATCAAAATCGCAAACAAGCCTAGCAAGGGTCCTAATTCTCCGATTAGCCGCCCCCACTCGCCTTCTGAAACCAAAAAAACATTTCGGGTACCGGCTAGTAACTGAGCCCCAACATTTGTTCCCAGCCCAATACCAACCCCAAAAAATGGCTGATCAGACGAAACTTGTAATGAACCCAATAACCCATCAAAAAAGCGATCAACAACAGCTCCTTTTACTCCGCCACCAGCATCATTCGCCGCCTCAAAGCGTGACATAAATGCCTCAACGGATGTCTGAAAAAACCCATAGCTTGCGAGAACAGCAAAACCGATTGTTATACCGACAAGTGCTAAAATAAGCCGGCCAATATATTTTGGTTTTCTAGCCACAACGAGGCTCATAAACACAAATGTTACAAGTACTTGGAAAAACAAGCCCCGGCTAATGGACAAAGGAATTGCAGCCAGCAACCCGGCAGTAGCCAGAATCAATACGGGACGATTGACTTGTTCTGGTACCAGCCAGAAATAACAGACAAAACAAGCAACCAGACTATAAAATAAGGTGGTCCCGTTGGTAAACGAAAATGTAGCCGGTGGCCGGTAATAACCCAACGCCCCGCTAAACCCTGCACCGGCTGTATCAGCGCCTACCCCCAGATTTACCCACGCGGATTGCGGGCTGTAAAATTGTAAGGTAATCAAGACGGTCATAGGAATGGCAATCAGTAACGTGGCCCTGCCCAACTTTTCCAGATCACCCTTTGTCAGGCATTGTGCCATGACAAACATAAACGGGAAATGAATTAGCAGAATACGGGCACCAAACAAGGCCACGAACAAATTTCCGTGACCGGTCAACATAGCTGTAAATACCCCTAAAACACCAATCCAAACCATACCGGTTAAATAACCATTTGCTTTCAGCCGCTTACGTGAAAGCGCTAACCCGATTGCCCACAGGGCAATTGGATCCCGAACAATCAACAACGGCGTTGCTAAACCGGGAAGAAACCATTTCCGTAAAGCTCCCTCAAAAATCAGGAGTAGAAAATAGGCCCATACCAGTTGTTTCAGGCGGCGTGTAGTCCGGTCGGGACGTGTAGTCATAATGACCGGTGCTGCCTTACTATCAGGCTGTACCTGCCGCAAATACCCTGGTATTGTCGAAACTGCCATCATGCGTTTAAAACCGGCGAACCGGTTAAGTAGGCCACTAATTCGGTTCCATAAACAGCCCACGGCCGTAACCGCGCCGTTTCGCGGGCAGCGCTGCCGGTGGCCGCAACCTGCACCGGATTGTCGATCAATTGCGTAAGCTGTTGCACAAGCGCGTCGGTTGAGCCGGCCTGAATCAGCCATCCGTCCTGCCCGTGGGTAATGATGTCCGGTCCTGCGGTCCGGTCGGTGGTAATCACCGGCGTTCCCTGCGACATTGCTTCCGTAATAACCAAACCAAAGCCTTCGAACAAGGATGGAAACACCAGTACATCCTGCGTCTGCATCAACGCCAAGACTTGTGCGTGGGGCAAGCCTGGTATCCAGCGGTGTCTGGCCAGAGCCAGATCAAGTGCCGGGCAATCGACACCGGTTTTTTGCCCAACTACGGTTAACTCAATCCAGGGCTTGAGCGTTTCAACCGCCGCAAACAGGTTGGCAATGCCTTTTCGCTGCGACAGCCCGCCCACAAACAGCACCCGCAGTTTTCCGTTAGATGCTGTTGGTTTTCGGACCGCTTCGGCAACTGGCGGAAAGCCGTAAGGAATGACCGAAACGGGAGCAAGTTTGCCCGGATAATCAACCAAGGTTTTGGCTGTGAAACTGCTCGCCACCAGAATCCGGTCGGCTAGAGCTAGTTCCTGATCCTTGCGGGCCAGTTTAGCGGCCGAATCACGGAAACCAGTCAGTGTAGCGGCCCACTCGGGCCATTGCGCCTGTTCATCGGCCAGCAAACGACGGGCTGCCCGCCAATAGCCGATGGGTAAATCATAATAACAGGCTATTCCGAGGTCCCGGGCTGTCTGAAAGGTTGATAAGGCGCCATCTTCGTAGGCATACACACCGGTTGGCCTGTCCATTGTTTTTCGCTTTAGCCAGGCAGCGACCCGCCGGTCGAATCCTTGATAAACGCGGTCAATACTGAACCGGCCGGTTTCGTGCGTTAAAGCCGACGACCAACCAAGTTTACCGGCCAGTAAGCGACCAGTTTCAAGGGCCGGCCAAGTAATAGTAAGTTTGGCTAAGCGATCATCAAACCGGCGGCGTTGTAGTTCTCTCAGAGGCGGAACAGACCGGCTACACCAATCCAGCAAACCACCCGAAAAAACAGCCAGGGACGTATGAAACTGATACAGCAATTCGGCATCGACCAATCCGGCCGCCGCTGCCCGAACATTCGCATTCCCTGTGGGATGACTCAGTACAATGGACATACGTACTTAACGGGCAACTGCCGCCTCAATAACGGTTAAATATTGCTTGGCCACCTGCGCCTGTGTGTGCTGTTCCAAATGAGCAGGTGCGGCCTGCCGGAGCCGGTTCACCAGTTCTTTATCTGTGAGCACCTGCCGCATGCACGCTACGAGTGCATCGACATCTCCGCGCCGGAACAAGAGACCTGCGTCACCAACCGCTTCTGGAAGTCCACCGCCATCCGACACAATTGGTACACACCCACAGGCCATGCCTTCGAGGGCAACAATACCGAAAGGCTCTTCCCAAAGGGACGGCACGAGTAAAAACCGGTGCTGATTCAACCGACGCGCAAGTGCCTCTCCCCTCATCGGCCCTGTAAACTGCACGTAAGGCTGCAATCCGAGTGCCACCACCAGCTTCTCCAGTGCTTTTCGTTCCGGTCCATCTCCGATTATGGTCAGCGTGGCCGGTGTTGCCAGCTCAGGTAGTAGCTTAGTCAACGCCTGAATCGCCAGATCAGCGCCTTTATCGGACACAAGCCGCCCTAAAAAAGCAAAATCGTGTGTTGTCATAATCTCCGGATAACGCCGGAAATTAGCATAATCATAGGGGTTAGGTATCACTTCTGCCTTCGAAAAGCCCCCGTGCCGAATCGCATCACTACAAGCTATCAGACGGTCTGCACGATTTAGCCAGGCCCTTTTCAGGCGTTGACTAAAACTCAGGCGTTCTCCCTGCCAGGACGGCCATGTCTGTAAAGAAATGACCGAGGGTTTGCCGAATAATTGATTCGGCCAGGATAAGCGTGTACATGGGTTATTTTCAACAACTACATCGGCCCACCAGAACTGGCGCAGCAGGTTTGAAAACGATGGTTTACGTACAACACTATAGAGATAAGTATCCCGTTTGCTGTTTGTCGTCCAAGTGATTACCCGAACAGTATGTCCGGCCTTAATAAACTCCAAAGCAAACATCTCCGAAATAGATTCAATCCCACCGATATCGGGTGAAAACCTATGGGAGAACAGCAGGATATTCATCTTTTGCAAATATTTTCAAATACTTTGAAAGTGCTTTATCAATATTCTTTTTCCACCAAAATCTTTTTGACTCCAAAAAAAAGCCAATTACAAGACAAATAGCTACAATCACAGATATACACAGGACAAAACTACTAACATCTCCTTTTTCAACACTAAATATGCTGATATAAAGTACAAGAAAGGGGTAATGTAAAACATACAATGAAAATGTAAGATCGCCTATCTTTCTCAAATAGCATATAAACTTAGTATTACTTATAGCTTTATAGCTTTGCTTAGGTAATACCCATAATGCCCAAGCAATTATACCTCCCAAAATATAATCAGTAATAAATTGATTTGAAAAATACAAAGGGTATTTGCCTAAAGAGAAAGGCATTGGAGGCAAATAAGCAGCTATAATAAGTAGTATTATAAGAAAAAACAAGAAAAGCACGAATCCATATTTAAAATTTTCCCTGTATTTAGATGTCTCGAAAGATAAAACACCCATAAACCATATAGGGAACATTAATAATACTTTAGGACCAACAATTAATCCAAATAATATAGAAAGAATTTTAAATGATTTATTTTCTTTTTTAAAACAGTATAGGCCAAATAATAAATAATACCAAAATTCATAACTTAAAGACCATAAAGGAGTATTGATCGGCGGAGCAGCTGAAATAAACCAAATCTCATTTAAAAATACAGCAGAAAGGAGATAGCGAATAAATGAGTTACCTCTTGTATACATTGCAATAATACTTCCTCCTTGAAAAGAAAGATATATTTCAATCAGTGCTGTTATAAAAATGGCAGGTAGTGCAATAGACATGAGTCTACTTACGCGTAAGACTAAATATGTATCAAAGGTTTGCAGGTTATTTGATATTGTATAAGCAATAATAAATCCAGAAAGTACAAAAAAAACAATTACGGCCAAGTGGCCTATTTCAAAATTCACCTTACTGTCAAACCAAAGAAATGAAACATGAACAATAAGTACAGTGATTGCAGCAAATATCCTCAGGAAATCTAAGGCAAGACTCGTTTCTTCTGGAAATATATGTTTTTTCATACTAAAAAATATAAAATAACAATATAGATAATATTTTTGGCTAACTTATTAATCATACATTAAAACCTTTTTTATCAATACTTTTCTTCCATTAATCTTAGAAATAGTATTATTAATATCAATATTTCTAATTTGTTTCAATTTTAATATTAACAACTCAGCACATACTCGGAAAAACATTAAATATTTAATTACATACTTATTTTTAATTCTATTATGCTTACGTAATAATTTCCAACGAGCTTCATAAAATAATTGTACACGCTTGTTGTTTACTGTATATGAATTTCCCCCATCATGGCCTAACACAATGTCTGAAGCTAGTTCAAGCTTCCAAGGAGACTGGTGTATACGCATGCTTAGGTCATTATCAGCTTCAAGTACCGGAAAGTTCTTTTCATCGAAGTAGCCAACACCACTTAAACAACTTTTATGGAAGCAAACCGTACATGAGTAGGGAAGAATAGGACTTGATTTCCGAAATGATAGTTTGTCAAGCTTCACTTCCAGTTGTTGACCCAAAATTAATCCAAGAACTGTTGGTTCATGCTGATAACTGCCGGTCCGTTGCCCATTGCTGCCTACTGTCAAAAAGCCTAAACAACCAAGTTCAGGCAGTGATGTAAACCGATTCAGTAACCGTTCAACTGTTGGTTCAATTAAAAAAGCATCTGAATCAAGTAAGAGGACAATATCACCCTTGGCATGCTTTAAACCATTGTTTACTGTCGAGGTATACCCTGCATTACGCTCATTACGAAGAACAGTAATTAAATGACTGTCGAACACAAAAGGATTTTGTTCAGGAGAACAATCATCTACAAGAATTATCTCAGAGATCTGGTCAGCATCATAACGCATTAGCGAATCAATATTTCGCATCACCAGATGCCATTGATTATAAACAGGGATAACAACCGAAACCGTCAGCATTAAAGAACTTTACTATAAAGCATTTTTAAAATCCGCCAGTAAACCTGTCGAGACAGACTTAACAGAAATTTGCTCCTTAAAACTACGCACAGCGGCCTTAGCTTTTTGATAGACGGCCAGGTCAGGCTCCAGCATTAAGCAATCCATTGCTTCCGGAAAAAAGAAAGGCAGCGCCGACCGTTGATCGGTATTCCTGAGTGGCACAGCAACCGGTAAGCCGTGACTTAAGAAAGCCGCAACTGTACCACTTTTACCTAACGCATGTAGTGGCATAGGGGTAATACCTAAATCACAGCTTTTCAAATGAGCAGAAATCAAACTACTATCTATAAACCCAGTAATTTCAATATGAGTAGTCGGGCTGAGTACATGAGAAAAGTTTTCTTTGTGAACAAGCATTTTCTCTCTGCTTCCTCCCAGAATTAATATCTGTAATTGGCACCGGAGCTTATGAAGCTGATTTTCAATTTCTTTTAAAAATCGTAAAATGCCACTATCTGAACTAATTTGACTAAAGAAAACAACCGTGAAAATATTTAGTTTAGAGTAAATCTGAGCATCACTTACTGGTATATTTGAAAATAAAGCTGTTGGTAAAATACTGACCCCGATCTTCTTCAACTCAATTGCAAAGTGAGGCAACTGCGTATGAACAATGGATGGTTGTAAGGCTTTGACCATGCGTTTGATAATAACTTTCTGGAACATACCGAGCACGCTGAGCTTAAGACTTTCAGGCCCGACCCAAAGCTCATGGAACATTATATGCCACTTAGCACTAGTTTTTAAACGTGTCAAAAGGTACATTAAAGAAAATGGCAACCCCCTCTTATTGAATCCAAATGGAACAAACTGTAAACTTATTATATCAGGCATTTCGCAATCTAATTTCTTTTTTAAAACTTTTATTTTTTGTGAATCAGGAAGGTTAGCAGGAATTCTACATGTATTAATAGGAGAATCTTTTTTATATACTTCCATTTCTACAACAGTTTCTACATATTTATCATTCAGTGCTACTATAAATAAAGAATGACCCTGCTGTAATAATTTATAAGCTAAAAGACTAGTATAATCACCAACTCCATCCTTACCTGACTCTAAAGAAGAGCAAATAAAAAGAATTTTAATCTTGTAATTATACATAAAAGGCTGGTATTAATTGCTCTTTAGGTGAGCTCTTTTAGTTTCTAATGCTAATTGATAATGTCTTACAGTGTCCAATGCAATATCTTCCCATTTAAACCTTGATGCTGTAGTTATAGCTTGGCTTGATGCATAATTATATTCATTATCACTACAAAGTAGTTGTATTACTTTTTCAGCAAATGAAACATAATCTCCTGGTCTTACTAAATATTCTTTATTTAAAATACTCGATGGCCCAGGAGAATTATAGGCAATAACTGGAATAGAAGCTGCTAAGGACTCAAGTACAGCAAATCCAAAGCCTTCTAAATATGATGGAAAGATTGAGACTTTTTTATTTTTCAGTAATTCTGGTAGTTCATCTGGTGTATATTGCATTTTCACATTAATATCCTTCTGCAAGTAGCTAGGGAAGAAACTCATTACATCAGAAACCCTGGAATATAAACCCTTTGCGCCATATATGAATAATTTAGCATTAGGTATATCTTTTTTTATTAAAGCAAATATTTTGGGTATATCTAAGCAGCCCTTCCGAAAATCAAATGTACCGATGAAAACGATATTATTTTCATTCTTCTGAGAATTAGCTGTCAATAATCTTTCAAATTTATCTGGAAACATACCAAAAGGCAGGCATAATACGTCTTTCCCTTCAGCATATTTACTTGACACTAAATTAAAGTCCTCATGATTACTAACGTTAATTATATCTGCAAATTTTAGACCTTTTTCCACTTTTTCAATTTGATTATTCAAATAATCTCCATAAAATATTTTTTTTATTTTATATTTTATTGAAGAGACTAAAGTTTGCTTTATTGGAATTTTGATGAACAATAAATGTGGTATAAATAAGACAGATCTTGCAACAATTAACGAATTAGAAAAATGTAAATTTTTTAAAGATTCAAACAAAAAATTAATATCTATATCTATAACATCATATTTATCATGGCAATTTGAAATGTAATTTCTCAAATTATCAGAATATTTACCAGTTGTTAAATTATTTTTTTTACAATAACTATATACTTCATCTGGGCCTACTAATTCTATTTCATGCCCTAAAGAAGTTAAAGCATCTGCTAGTTCTATCACTACTTTAGGTCCTCCAAGCTCTTTACTCAGTTTTGCTTGGGATACTAGCAAAATATTCATAGTTAATTAATCTTTATTAATCTTTTAAAAATAGACTCTAGTTTTATTGCAACTTTTTCTGATCTAAATTGCTTTGAAGTATAAATTGCTTCATTAGAAATTTTTGACCATGTTTCTGGCTCTTGTACTAATTTCACTATTGTATCAACATAATCTTCAATATTAATTTTATCTAGAAGGATACCATTTATATTATTCACAATAAATTCTTTAGCCGCTAGTTTATTCACACATATGTTAACGGTTCCTACTGACATAGCTTCGACAATAGCGCGTCCGTACGACTCCTCTCTTAAAGTAATTAAAAAATGCATTGATTTAAAAAAATCATATATATCAGAATTTGATAACCTACCTATAAAATGTACATAAGAATTCATACCATTAATGGCGCAATATTCCATTGCAGAAGACTGATCTTCTCCTTCACCAACTATGTATGCATTGATCATGTATCCTTCTTTTTTTATTCTTTCAGCAAGCTTACAAAAATCTAATAACCTTTTGCTTGGATGAAAATTGCCTACAAATGAAATATTTATTGAATCTTGAAAATTCGGCAGTCGTCTTTGTGAAATCTCTATTGATGAGTTAACAATAACTGGAACTTGCTCTATATATGAATTTTGTAAATAGTTCAAT
Source organism: uncultured Arsenicibacter sp. (assembly GCF_945952095.1). Taxonomy (GTDB): domain Bacteria; phylum Bacteroidota; class Bacteroidia; order Cytophagales; family Spirosomataceae; genus Arsenicibacter. The sequence goes on from NZ_CAMFHL010000024.1 coordinate 29,360, forward strand.
AAACTTTCTTTTGATTTTACACTTTCAGTTAAAATTAAGTTTACACTTTTCAGATTTAAATTCCAATTGATAGCAGTGAATATATCACTAAAATTACTAATTTTAAATCCTAGCTTCGGCCTATAAATGATTGTTTCTTCTGTATATTTAGAATATAATGGCCCCAGAACAAATTTTATACCTGGTATTCTCATAATTGGTATAGTATGACCAAAAGGATAAATCTGCCATACTAAATCGAACGTTACCTCTTTACTTAACTTATTGTAAATCTTTATTGATTCGCTTCTATAATACCAATATTTCCAACTGGGAAAATTACATTTTACATTACTTGTATAAATGAATAAGTTTTTTATTTCATTAGATATTTTTACATTTGGCGAAAAAGCATGTATTTTATGCCCTTTATTGGCTAATGATTTTAATAATTCATAAGAAATTAATCCTTCGCCATGAGGCATGTTATCTGTTAAAAAATCCGAAGCATATACGACATATATATTCATATACTTTTAATTTTTTATTTTCTCAATCAGCCAACTAAGAGATGAATGAGCACGAGATAGTTTGTATTTCCTGAGATCAATCAAATGTTTTTTTGTTTCTATCAAAAAAGGATAGTTTTCAGACAGTGCTTGTATTGTTTCATTTGACCAGTTACTTGTATTTGATATACCATTCATATCGAAATAACAAACAAATAACTCCACCTTCAATACTTTCGGATTGAGTTCTATTGTAGCTTTTAGGAAGAAAAGCCAATCAGACACAACCTTATATCTCTCATCATATCCACCTAGGGACACCAATAGATCTCTTTTAATAAAAGTCGCTTGATGAGGGTAGGTACTATATGTCATTAACTCATAAATGCCTATGTAAGCTGGAAAGATAAACTTTTCTTTTCTCTCACCATAACAATTTATCACATCTCCATAAACTATATCATACTCAGGTTTTAAAAATTTAGACACTTCTGAAAGTATTTTTTCATTATTTAAGCAATCTCCAGAATTTAAAAATAGACAATAATCTCCAGAAGCCATTTTCCATCCTTTATTCATCGCTTCATACATACCAGAATCTTTCTCTGACAAAATTTTATTTATGCGATTAGAATAACAGTCAATAACATCAATGCTTCCATCTGTACTATATCCGTCAACAAGTATATATTCAAAGTTTTCATAGTCTTGACTAACTACACTTTCAATAGTCTTTTTTAGACCATCCTTATTGTTTAGATTTATAGTGATTACTGAAATTTTCATTTTCAATTTTATTTCAAACTATACATAATCTTTTATTTTTCTGATTTTATCCATTTCTATGTCGAAATATGAACTAATATATTTTGGGAGTGTTACACTTAAATATAATCGAGATGATGAATCGCGCTGTACTAATACTTTTATAAAATGAAATAACACTTTCGAATATTTCACTAATCGTGTCTTCTCTTTATTTAAAAATATAAAATAATCGTACTTGTATAATACTTGCTGTGATACGTTAAAACTTTTCAATAATTTCTCTAAGTATTCTGTATTTAATCTGCTTGCAGGAATGAAATGTTGAAATACAAGTGAATCGCTATACCACAACTTAAATCCGGCAATTAAATACAACTTACATATCTCAGAATCACCACCAGATGTAATTTTATCTCCATCCCTATCTGATAATATAAAAGTATACCCTTTTTCTAAAGCATTTTTTATTACATCTCTCCTAAATACCATACCTGCTCCCCATATATACCCTCTTTGGGATATATCTCCAGAAGATATTGCTTGAACCCCTATAGCATAGCTTGATTGGTATGTTGAAAACCAAAAAGGTGTTTTAATTTCAGTGACTGCTTCACTTCTTCCTCCCAATACTCCTATTTCATGATTTGAATTCATAAGTTCAACAGCATTTTGACAATAACTATTATTTAACCAATTATCATCATCACAGAATATTGCATAACCGTATTTTGCTTCATTAATACCTCTTATCCTGGCATTCATTAGCCCTGAATTACTTTCATTTACTATTCTATATGATATTTTTTTTCTAGAAAAAGTATTTTTAAATGACTCGCAAACGTTTAGTGTATCGTCTGTTGAATTATTGTTAATTATAATAACTTCATAATTAAACCTACATTTTTGATTTAGTATCCATTCTAATGTATTTCTAATCCGACTTGAAGAATTATAACAGCAAATAATTATTGATATTCCATCCATATAAATCATAATTTATCTTATAGATTTTTCATCAGCCAATACCGAATTCCCAAGTAATATTTATAAGGAAAAAACTTTTTTTCAATTTCGTATATTGGACCTATATTACTTTCATTTAATAAGTTTCTATAATTTATATATTTTGCGTATATATTTCTATAGTAGTCTTTATAGTTAATTATTTTGTTTCTTTTCAAATAAGTTATCATATCAATTTCTTCTATGAAGTTATTTCCACTAGAATAAAACTTTTTACTTACATCACCTTCATGTTTCCTAAAATAATTCAGGCATTTATTACTTATATATACTTTACCAAGCAATGCAACTTCTATCCAAAATATCCAATCTCCGCAAAATTTGTATTTCGTATATTCTTTTGTAATACTATTCAATATTTTTTTTTTAAAAATTGCCATACTAGCATTAAATATTGCATTGCCATTTATCATATGATTACACACGAATTCTCCACCATTTAGCACATTTTTATCATATTCATATTTGGATCTATAAATTTCTCTATTATCTTGATTAATTATACTTGATTGTACATATCCTATAACTATTTCTGGGTTAGTTATCATATTTGTTATTAGTTCTTCAAGTAGATTGTTTTCGCACCAATCATCGCTCTCTGCTATCCAAATATATTCTCCTGTTGTATTTTCAAATCCTCTATTCCATTGTTTAAATGTTGAACCACTATTTTTTTCATTATAGATTACTTTCGATATCTTTTTAGTTTTTTTTGTATACTTTTCAATAATTTCTTTACTGTTATCTGTTGAGCAATCATCTAATATAATTATTTCATAGTCCTTATATGTTTGATCTAAAATAGAGTTTAACCTTGCCTCTAAATATCCTGAGTGATTATAATTAGGAATAATTATTGACACTTTGGGCATCTTAATCATTTTTTTTTGCAATAATTATTTGATAACCTATTCTCGATACACCTAATTCTTTTTCATCATATTGCCCAGAAAACTTTTCTAATTCATAATATTGGATCTTATCTTCTCTTTTATTGGTTCGTCTTTCTAATCCAGTTAGAGAAATTATCTTATTCCTTATTTTCTTTAGTAGTTTAATTATTTTATTAGTGTTTTCTGGCCTATACAACTCGTATGATTGAATGTATATATCTTCTATATTAAAGTGTTTGCTTATTATCTTATGAAATGCCTTAAACCCCCATTCTTGAACATGATATGGATTTTTTGATTGATAATCTATTTCTTTGCTTGATATTGGAGTTGATACAATAAATACCCCTTTATTCTTTAATGCTTTTTTCACTTTCTCTAAAAATACATCAATTTTTTTTAAGTGTTCAATAGTTTCAAAGCTTGTTATAACATCAAACTGGTCTATATAGTCAATTTTTTCAGCATCAATATTTTGAAAATTTATTCGTTCATGATAGAATCTATGCTTAGCATATCTAATTGCATCTGAGTCAATATCTCCAGCAGTTATTTCGCTAGGTTCTCCTTTAGTCATTAAGATAAATGAACCTTTACCAGTTCCACATGCTATATCTAACACTTTTTTATCTTTAACATATTTTGAAGCATATATATACCTCGCTTGATGTTCATTTTCATTTACAGTATGTATAAAATCTGGAACCCATCTTTCTGCTTTATCTCTTATTATTAAATCGGATAATGCGTTTAATTCAAAACGAGTACAAAACAGTTCTTCTTCTAGTCTATTAATTAACTGATTTTTATCCTTTTCCATGCTAATTCCAGTTTTGTTTTACAACTATGTAACCTTGAGTGTGATCTGGCATATCTTGATTTTTAACTTCAAGTACCTCTATATTCAAACCACAATTATAATGACTTATTTGCTCATAAGCTGTACCAACATAAACTTCAGTAAAATATTTACTTGGCTTCAATGGTAATTGCTCAATTTCACACCTTAATATATTTATACCTGGATTTATTTTATAATATTTCCCAAAATGCTTACTGAATATTGTTAATATTCTCGTATTCATGTTATCATTAAAGCCAACTCCCACAACTACATCCTCGATATATTTTTTCGAATATATCTCTATTTCTGCTATACATTTACAATTACTTACCAAGTATTCTCCTTCAGTATTCTTAATTTCTATTTTTCTCAATGCAACTTCTTCATTACTATTTTCTAACTCTGAATTGTCAGTTCTTAACATTTGTTTATTATATTCATTAATTACTGTATTTATTTGACCCACTTCTGATATCATGCCCTTTTTCAGTAAAACGCCCCTGTTGCATATAGAACTAATGCTCCCCATATTATGACTCACAAATAACACCGTTCTCCCCTCTCCCTTACTCACCTCACCCATTTTCCCCAGACACTTCTGCTGAAACTCGGCATCGCCAACGGCTAAGACCTCATCGACAATCAGGATTTCGGATTCGAGGTGGGCGGCAACCGCAAAGGCAAGGCGCACGTACATGCCCGAGGAGTAGCGTTTAACGGGTGTATCGATGTAGCGCTCCACCCCGGCAAAATCAACGATCTCGTCGAACTTACGGGCTATTTCGCGTTTACGCATGCCGAGGATCGCTCCGTTCAGGTAGATGTTTTCGCGGCCGGTCAGTTCGGGGTGGAAACCGGTGCCTACTTCGAGTAGGCTCGCAATGCGGCCTTTGCCCGTAATGCGGCCGGTGGTGGGGCTCGTTACGCGGCTCAGCACTTTCAGGAGGGTGCTTTTGCCCGCGCCGTTGCGGCCGATAATGCCTACGGCATCGCCTTGTTCGATTTCGAAATTGATGTCTTTCAGGCTCCAGACAATGTCGCTGCTGCCTTTTTTGGTGCGGTCGTTGGTTTCGCCGATCTTCAGGAACGGGTCTTCCTTGCCGCGGATGCGGGCTACCCATCGTTCGAGGTCCCGCGAGAGGGTTCCTGTTCCGATTTCACCCAGCTGATAGGCTTTCGAAATGTTTTCGGCTTTGATTGCTATTGGCATATTTTTTGGCCTTTGGGCAATTGCTGGATTTGGGCGACCACATGGGGTCGCCGGATTTGGGACGACCACATGGGGTCGCCCCTACATTGGAATAATTTGGGGCGACCACGGGGGGTCGCCCGTACGGTTCATTTTTTGGGGGCAACCACGGGGATCGCCGGATTTGGGACGACCACGCGGGGGAGCCGGATTTGGGGCAACCACGGGGATCGCCGCATTTGGGCAACCCCCTCTCCTTGTTTTAAGGAGAGGGGGCAGGGGGTGAGGTTTACACCGTATCCACAAAATTCTTTTCGACTTTGTTGAAGATGACGATCCCTGCGAGGAGGGTGATTACGGTAAACCCGGATGCGTATCCGAATGCCCCCCAGGTAAAGGTGCCCTGCCCGGTAAATCCGTAGCGGAAGGTTTCGATAATCGTTGTCATCGGGTTGGCCTGAATCAGCCATTTATACTGATCGGGCGTTTCGGACAGGGGCATGATCACCGCCGACGCATACATCAGCAGTTGTACCCCGAAGGTGACCAGAAACGCGAGGTCGCGGTATTTGGTGGTCATGGCCGAGATAATCATCCCTGCACCAAGGCCTAAGGCTGCCATCAGCAGCAGCAGCACCGGAAACAGCAGAATCGTGCCGTTGGGTCGGATGTCGGCGCCCTGTGCAGCATAATACCCCATCATCGCCAGAAAGAGCAGGAACTGTACGCCGAAGCGGACGAGGTTACTGATGACGATGCTCAGCGGCATGATGAGCCGCGGGAAATAGACCTTGCCGAAAATGTTGGCATTGTCTTTAAAGACAGTCGAGGTTTTGGTGATGCAGTCGGCAAAATAGTTCCAGGCCGTAACGCCGGCCATGTAGAACAGGGGGCGCGGCAGACCGTCGGTGCCGATGCCGGCCATCCCGAAAATAAAGGTAAAGATGAGGGTGGTGAACAGGGGCTGGATAAAAAACCACAGGGGCCCGAGGATGGTCTGTTTGTAGAACGACACAAAGTCGCGGCGTACCAGCAGCCACAGGAGGTCGCGGTATTCCCAGGTGTCCCGCAGTTTCAGATCAAACAGGGAACGCTGCGGGCTTATTTCCCAGCTATGATGCTCGTAATCGGTCATGTTGTTTATGGCTCCGCCCGCTCAGTCCCATTTTCGGGACCTCCTTCGGGCGTGGACGGTTTCTATTTTTTACTTTACCACTAAGGCTCGAAGAACCGAAGCGGCACTAAGTTTATTTACTTTTACCACTAAGGCTTGAAGATCCGAAGCGGCACTAAGCTTATTTACTTCGTGCTGCTTATCGTCTTCCTGTCTTCGTGGTTTTCTTCACCACTAAGGCTTGAAGAACCGAAGGGGCACTACGTTTATTCTTCGTGCTGCTTATTGTCTTCCTGTCTTCGTGGTTTACCCCTTTTCCTGCGCGACAATGGTTTTGGAGATGTCGACCCGCAGGATAATCTGCAGCGAGTCGAGGCGGATGGAAACCATGGTTCCCTGCTGCCCCTCCACAACGCCCGTCACGTCGGTAAACGACCCCGACCCGATCTTTACCCGTGCCGACGGCGTAAACTGTTCGACATGGATCAGGTTGTGATCAAACTCATTCAGCATCAGCCGGATGGCATCAATCTCTTCGTCGCGCACAATGGCCGGTTTCTGCAGCCAGAACAGGTAGCGGACCACCTGCGGTACGGCAAATACTTTAGCCCGGTCTTTTTCTTCCAGCTGCACAAAACAGTACGACCGGAACAGCGGCTCCTCTACCTTCTTGATCCGGTCTGACCACCGTTTTTTGCGGATGATCAGCGGACAATAGACCTCGATGCCCAGCAGCCGCAGCTTTTCGGCCACCAGCTTTTCGTTCCTCGGTTTCGTATACAGCACAAACCAGGGCATTGCTCTTTATTTTGTTACGCAACTCATTAAACTCAATTCATCTACCCCACCCCGGCCCTCCCCTTGACATAAGGGGAGGGAGTTTTAGAGACGCCCTCAGCTCTTCACCCTAAGCTCCCAGCCCTCAGCTATAATACCCTTTGCCCCCGTAACCGTAGCCATAACCGTAGCCATAGCCGTATTCGTTGCTGTTGCGGTAGTCGACGCCGTTGAAGATCACGTTCAGCGATTTGAACTTGTGCATGCTCTTCAGCGTGTTAACCAGCCGCAGGTAGCTGCGGGGCGTGTATTCGTGACGGATGATGTAAAAGGCACTGTCAACATACGGCCCCAGCAGGGTGGCATCGGCCACAAGGCCCACCGGCGGCGTATCCAGCACGATGTAATCGAACTGGGTGCGCAGCTCCTCGAACATACCCCGTACGCGCTTATTCGAGAGCAGTTCCGACGGGTTCGGCGGAATCGGCCCACTCGGCAGCAGGTACATGTTCGGGTTCACGGGGGTCTGTTTAATCATGTCGGCAAGATTGCCCTGTCCGATCAGGTAATTCGACACCCCACGGTCGCGGGTAACGCCCAGGTACATCGACGTACGCGGCTTGCGGAGGTCAAGCTCCACAATCAGCACCCGTTTATCGAGCATCGCCAGACTGGCGGCGAGGTTAAGGCTGATAAAGCTTTTGCCTTCCCCGCCAATCGACGAGGTAATCAGGATCATCCGGCCCCGTGTCTGTTCCTGTCCGTCTCCGTCTACATCGGCATATTGCAGGTTAGCCCGCAGGATTTTGAACTGTTCGGCCAGAAAACTCCGGCCGTTCAGGTCCACCATGTTATCTTTCTGGTTCTTGGGCCGCTTGGCAATTTCGCCGAAGATGGCCAGTCCTGTTTCATTCTCAATTTCGGCCCTTGACTGGATTTTATTATTCAGTAAATCCTTCAGCGACACCCCGCCCACCGGCAGGAGCAGGCCCGCCAGAATGGCCATGAGGTAGATGTTGGTCCGGTTAGGTTTCAGCGGTACTGTCGAAGCCGAGGGGCCATCAACAATCCGGCTGTCGTTGACCGTTGCCGCGTAGGCAATGGCCGTTTCTTCTTTTTTCTGGAGCAGCATCAGGTACAGGCTTTCCTTGATTTCCTGCTGCCGTTTGATGGTCAGGAACTCCCGTTCCTTGCGCGGAATCGACCGGATCGACGATTCGAAGCGGGCATTCTGCGCTTTGGCATTGGCCCGCGAAATGGCCAGGGTTTGCCGCTGGTTCGTAATGTTGTCGCGGATGGCCGCCTTGGTGGTGGCAATCTGTCCTGCAATGGCTTCAAGGTATGGGCTGCCCGGCTGCAGCGAACGTTCGTACTGGGCGCGCTGAGCCTCCAGCTCGTTTAGTTTCGTCAGCATACTGACCATAAACGGGTCGCTGACACCCAGCAGGGCCGGCGCCACCATGGTCTGGCTGTTTTTAAGGTAGCTTTCGACCGCGTCCAGGAGTTTAGCCTGCAGGTCTAGCTCGTTTAGCTGCGCATCTGACTCCTTTACCTGCCCCAGAAACTGGTTGGCTTCCGAACTCAGGTCGGTAATGCCCTGCGAGCTTTTGTAGGCTTCTACATCCCGTTCCACCACACCGAGCTCCTGCGTAATCAGCCGCAGGCGTTCGTCAATGAATTTCAGCGTGTTGCGGGCCTCCCGGTTTTTATCTTCCAGGGTCGTAATCATGTAGACATCCAGCAGTTTGGCCAGCACCAGCTGCCCTTTAGCCGGTACCGCCTCCTGCAGTGTCAGCCGCAGCGCGGTGGTTTTCTGGTTGAACAGCACCACGTTCAGGGCATTCAGGTAGTTGTTGACGAGCGTTTCGTTGCTCTGAAACACCACCTTTGTAGGTTCGGCATTCGGGCGATAGGTAGCAGGGTTTAGTACCACCTGGAAACTGCCCAGCCGCCCGCGTACCGTTTGCCCGAAAGCATAGGTGCCGATTTTATCTCCAGCCTCATTTTCCAGCTCGAACTGCTGCCGGTTCAGGATTTTGATCAGCACCGGTTGCTGATAGGCTACGTTGGTCAGCCGCAGCGGCTGCACCCGTACCGGCGACTGGTCATACAGCTCTTCGTCGGCGCGGACATTGCCCGGCCGGAAATAGGCTGCGTTTAACCGCAATTCGCCCACGACCCGTTGCATAAGGTTGCGTGAGCGCAGAATTTCAATTTCGTTTTCGACCACCCGTTCCCCCGATTTGGCATTGAGGTCTTCGAGAAGCACATTGGTGCCCTTGTTCGGGTCCTTGATCATCAGGATGGCGCTAACCTGGTAGATCGGTACAGTATACCGCAGGTACATGTAAGCACCCGTACCGGCCACAACCAGTGACAGCACAAACCAGTACCAGTAGCGCAGGTACTTAATGAAAAAGGTCCGCAGGTTAAACGCTTCCTCTTTTTCGTCGAGGTAATAGGTGGTGGATGGAGAATCGGCCATCGGTATCTCTTGACGGGGCCGGCCTGCTTCCTGACGATATGTTTGGGTGACAGTCTGCATGGCGGTTCCGTGATTTATCGTCTGAAAAAGTTGATCACTGTCAATACCGTACCCAGTACCCCGAACGCCAGCGGCGTAACCTGGTAGAACCGGTCGGTTGTAGTTACTTTACTGCCTCTTGCTTCTACATACACCATGTCATCGTTGCGGATGTAGTAGTAGGGCGAGTTCAGGATGTTGCGGTCGCGCAGGTCGAGGCGGACCACTTCCCGTTGTCCGTTGTCCTGTGTCCGCACCAGCATCACGTTGTCGCGGCGGCCGTAGACGGTCAGGTCACCGGCCAGCGCCATGAGCTCGGGCAGGGTCACATAGTCGTTGGCCAGCGGAAAGACGCCGGGCCGCAGTACCTCACCAAGCACGGTGCACTTATGGTTGAGAAAGCGGACGTTTACTTTTGGTTCCTTAATGTATTTGTTGAGCCGGTCCTTGATGAGAGCGGCCGCGTCGTCGAGGGTCAGACCCGCCAAGGCTACTTTACTATCGAGCAGGGGCAACTCAATGCTTCCGGCCGGGCTTACCAGATAACCGAGTCCCTGGCTGCCGTTGCCGCCGGCCACGCCGCTGCTCATGGCAATGGCGTAGGTATTGAAGAGCGCGTTCGACTCTTCGCTCATACTCGTGACGACGACAGCCAGGATATCGCCGGCCTGTATCCGCGAGACAACCGGTTTAATGGCCGGCAGCAGCGAATGCCGCGCAGTATCGGCGGAGGTAGTTGTCTGGAAATACGTTACTGTTTTAGATGAGACACAGGACACCGTGCCGGCGGCCATAACAGCCGCCGTGATAACGGCCAGCAAGAGCCGGCAAGCACTACGCCACGAACTCACCCGATAATTAGAAGCGACCTTCATGTACTAATTTCTCCTTGAACAATTGTTAGTAAGCCCGTCGGGCCTTGTTGTCTACCACGCGTTTACGTTCCGGCGCACCATGGATTTGAGGGTTTTCCAGCAAATCTGTACATCGTGCAGAAAGGATTGATTACGCATGTAAAAGTGGTCGTACCGTACGCGCTGCATCATCAGCCGGTCGTGGCTGGTTTCGCCGCGGGCACCCTGCACCTGTGCGAGTCCGGTAATACCCGGCCGTACGGCATAGCGTTTACGGTATGCCTGAACAGACCAATACTGAACATCGTGCACAATCGCGTGCGGGCGCGGGCCCACCATGCTCATATGACCCAGCAAAACGTTTAAAAATTGAGGCATTTCATCGAGATTCGTCCGGCGGAGGAAACTGCCGATGGGCGTAACACGTTCATCGAACTGCGTTGCCTGTTTAAAAGGCGCCTGCGGGGCGTGATACATGGTACGGAATTTAAAACACGGAAAGGGTTGCCCCCGCCGTCCTGACCTCCTCTGAATAAATAACACAGGTCCACCTGAATCCACCAGGATCATAGCACCGATAACCGGGATCAACCAGCTAAGCACACACACACATACCAAACCCGAAAACAAAATGTCGAACACGCGTTTGCCAACGGCCGTATACGTGTTTTCGGTGCAGATCACATTTCCATCTTCTGCCAACGACCATATCAGTGTTGGCTCCATTTGCGGTATCCGGGCGGCCGTCTGTTTTACAGCCGGAACCGCCTCATTATATGCAGCAGGTGTATTACTACCTAACCTGTCCGTCCGCTCCTGTGTGTTACCAGAATGACCTGGGTATGAGACGATATTCATGATTTCAGGTGTAGTTTTAAAGGATGGTTGTATTAGTTTTTCATGCGTTCTCTTGACTTATTTATTGTCATTTAATGACTAACTCTCGGTCATACAGTACGTTACCAGACGCAGTCAAAGCTCTTTTAGTATGCCAACAGTTACTTATATATCCTGGATTAATACTACGGTGCGCTTACAAATGTACGAGGCTTTAGATAATTAACAAATCATATCGGTAACAATTTATCTGATGATTGTAATCACATAAAGCACACTGTAAACATATACGGTTTAGGCTAATTACCAAATATAATTTAATTATCCGGTACCCTTTTCAGCTAACTTTACCACAAAAACAGGAATTTATCCAAATGTTATACTTTACAGAAATAGCATATTCATTATGTGACATACTTGTTACGGTGATTTAATATAACTTCTCCCACTAAATGTATCTATATAAGAATAATACAATTCCAAGCGGTTAGCAAAATTCTTGCCATAGTATCCTATTTATACATATATAAAATGTATTATATATACCGCTTAGTAAAATAAAATATGACTTTACTGACAGATAAGGAGACTATTCCTATAAGCTAATCCCTAACCGGTCAAGGAAGTAAGCCATTAACCATCCTGTAATCTTTTTATTTTTAGCAGGGACAAATAACTTTAATAAAAAAATCCGGACCAGTATATACAGCACTAGTCCGGATTTTTTATGTTCGCTTAGCAGCAGATTTTACTACTATGTTCAGCGGATTCCTTTCCGGATAACCGCATTCAACGCAATTAGTACCCAAACGACATTGACCAGGGCGGAGGGGTATGCATGGTGATAGATCGTATTAACAACGAAAAAGATACCGCCTATCATATTCATCCAGATATAGGCGGGTTCCTCGGCTTTCAGGCGGCCGTAAATATTAGCGGCATAAGCGCCGACAATAAGCACTGAAGCGATCCAGCCCAGTGTTTCAATCAGAATGTGCATCATGTTCGATTAGATCCGGTCCATCATCTCCATGCAGGCGCGGCCGTTGTGGTACGGGCATTTCCACATGCTGATTTTGGTATTGCCCATGACCTTGTGGTGTTCATCGACACCGCCGAACCACTCGCCCTGCTTATGGTCGATGAGGTATTTTTTGATAAAGGTCCAGCTTTCTACCGACTTTTCCAGAAACTGTGGCTCTTTTGTCAGCTGCCACGCATTCATGAACCCTACCATGGCTTCGGCCATTACCCACCACGACCGCTCCTGATTGAGGTGGCCGGTTACCGGGTCAAACTCGTAATTCATCCCCCCGTCGGCCGCCAGTCCTGCTGCCGCCGCCCGCGCCATCGCCACCGATTCTTTTTTGATCGCCCGGATCAGCTCATGGTCGCCCAGCACCTCTGCCGATTCGAGCAGCAGCCAGGATGCCTCAATGTCGTGGCCATAGGAGATGGCCGTCCGGCGGCTTTCCCAGTTGTTGCCCTGAAACAGGATCATCCGGTATGTTGTCGGGTCGATAATGTGTTGCCGGAAGACATCAATCAGGCCCCGCACCTGCGTACGGAGGTCGTATATACCTGCGCCGCGCTCCGGCCATACCCGTAGCAGGCAGGTGAAAGCTTCCAGAATGTGGAGGTGGGTGTTCATCGTTTTCGACTCGCCGTTGTCTTTCCGGCTAATGGCATACGGCGCCGTTGGTGACCAGTCACGGGCAAAGCCTTCGAAAAAACCACCGCTGCCGTTGGCATCGTAGGCGTGTTTCACCATGGCCGTATATACCTCTTTGGCGAATGCCAGCGCCGGGGCGTGTTTGGTAACGCGGTAGTATTCACTCAGGCCATATACGGCAAATGCCTGCCCGTAAAGCTGCTTGCTGGTATCCAGCGGTTTACCGTTTGCATCGACTGACCAGTAGACACCGCCGTAGTCGCGGTCGCGGAAACAGGTATCGATGTAGTCATAGGCACGTCTGGCCAGCGGCAGGTAATCAGCAGCACGGCGGGTGTGCCGGGCTGCCGCCGCAAACGTCCAGAGAATACGGCTGTTGAGCACAATGCCTTTGGCAGCATCCGGTTTCGGTATATTATTGAGGCCAACCTCTCCATAGAACCCACCCTTAGCGGTATCAACGGCGTATGTCTGCCAGTAGGTCAGGATGTTGATCAGTTCGCGTTGCAGCTCGCGGTGGAGGGTGTGCAGGTCAGGAGATAACATACCGGTTTTCGTTTGGTCAGGTAAGGCTGCGGTTACCGTAATCTACTAATCCCCTTCAAAACACCCCCAGTCCGGCAAAGTGAATAAAAAACGGTACTTTTGCGCAACAATCGTCAACGCAATGACCCTCAAACAACTTCCGCTTCACCACGTTCATCAGCAGCTCGGGGCTAAAATCATGCCCTTCGCCGGGTACGAAATGCCCGTTCGCTATACATCTGACCTCGACGAGCACAATACCGTCCGGAATACCGTCGGTATGTTTGACGTCTCTCACATGGGTGAGTTCATGGTGCAGGGCCCCGATGCCTGTGCCCTGATCCAGCGCGTATCCGCCAATGACGCCTCGCTCCTGTACGACGGCAAAGTCCAGTACAGCTACCTGCCCAATACACAGGGCGGCGTAGTCGATGACCTGCTGGTCTATCAGATCAGCCCGGTTGAGTTTATGCTGGTCGTCAACGCCTCCAACATTGACAAAGACTGGAACTGGATCAATCAGTATACCGACGGGCTGGATGTCCAGCTGACTAATATTTCCGACGGTACCTGTCTGTTTGCCGTGCAGGGTCCGCTGGCGGCGCAGGCGCTCCAGCCCCTGACGAATGCACAGCTGGATGCGATGTCGTACTATACCTTCGAAAAAACGGATTTTGCCGGGTTTGCCAACGTAATTGTCTCGGCAACGGGCTATACGGGTGCCGGTGGCTTTGAAATCTACGTGGCCAACGAGCAGGCCGAAGCGGTGTGGCAGGCCATTATGCAGGCCGGAGAGCCGTTTGGTATCAAACCGATTGGCCTGGGTGCCCGCGACACGCTGCGCCTCGAAATGGGCTACTGCCTCTACGGCAACGACATTACCGACACCACCTCACCGATTGAAGCCGGGCTAGGCTGGGTCACTAAATTCACCCACGACTTTGTGAACGCTGACGCGCTGAAAGCACAGAAAGATGCCGGTGTGACACGTAAGCTGGTCGGTTTCGAACTCATTGACCGGGGCATTCCGCGCGGCCACTATGCGCTGTGTGATGCCGACGGACAGGTTATCGGCGAAGTAACGTCGGGTACGCAATCACCGACCCTGGGCAAGGGCATCGGGATGGGCTATGTACCGGCGGCATTCAGCAAGCCGGGCACGGAGATTTTTGTCAAGGTACGGGATCGTCTGCTGAAAGCGCAGGTAGCGAAGCTGCCGTTTGTAAAGAAGTGATTCAGAAGAGTACATGATTCAAAGGGCTCAAAATGGTATAATTTTGAGCCCTTTACTATGTTTAATCCCCTGATCTGCCGTTATTAAAGCGTCAATTGTAATCAAATATAGCGAAGAAAATAAAACGATGCTTTTCCGATCCTCCCTCCTTCACCGGCTGGCGGCGCTGCAGACGGACAGCGATCCGGTGTTTGGGTCGGGGTTGTTTCCGTCGTACCGGATACAGCCGGATTGGGGCGGCTACCGGCGGGCCGATGTTAATGTGTTTTTTACGGCCAGTATTGTGTTTGTCTTACAGCAACTGCGGGAGCAACTGCCGCCGGACGGCCAGGTGCTTGTTGATCAGATCCGGCAACGGGCACAGGCGGCGTATCCGGCCTTCCGGAACAAGGATGGGCTGCCCACCTATAATTTCTGGCCGACTACTCCCTCCCGCCACTTCCCGAACGGCCGGTTGTTCCGCCGCTTCGACCACTTCCGGATTCCGGACGATATCGACGACACGGCGATGGTTTACCTCACCAGTACTCCTGCACCCGCCGATGCCCGCTGGCTGACCGGCAAGCTGGCCCAACATGCCAATCTGGCGCAAGCCCATGGCCCCATCCGCAACACCTTCCCCGCCTACCGGAACCTGCCTGCCTTTTCAACGTGGTTCGGCAAACACATGCCGGTTGATTTTGATGCCTGCGCCATGAGCAACATGCTCTTTTGCCTTTACGCAGCGAAAGCACCGGAAACCGCTGCCATGGCTGCCAGCGTAACCTATCTCCGCGACATCGTTCTGTCAGGTCAGTACAAGACGCATCCCTTCCGGTGTTCGCCGCACTACGCCCGCACCCCGCTGATCCTGTATCACCTGGCACGGCTGATGGCGACTTTTCCGCTGCCCCGCCTGGAGGTAATCCGCCCCCGGCTCATTGCCGATATACTGGCAGAACTCCCCTATGCCACCAACCGTATTGACCGGATCATGCTCCGGACATCGCTTTACCGGCTGGCTCCCGACATTGCCCGACACCAGACCGCGCCGGTTGAGCTGACCGGCATCGAAGCAGACTTCTCCTCCTTCCATTTTTTTATTGCCGGCCTGCTGACGGCCTATGAACACCCGCTGCTGAGCCGCTTTGCTGACCGGTCATTTGTGCAACTCCGCTGGCAATGCGACGCCCACTGCCTGGCACTGATCCTTGAATATCTTTTGACAGGATTACAGGATGATCAGAATAAAAATTAATACGCATTGCAGGGATTGAAGGATGATTTAGATAAACTACATCATGGTAATCCTGTAATCCTGTCTATGTAATTCAATCCTGTCTATTTACGCTTTGCCGTACAGAAAAAGCTGTAATTTCGTTAGTAGTAGTATCTGACTCTTTCCCCAACATGACACGACTTGTATATATCCTGCTTTGCACCCTGATGACAGTGCCGGGATTCGCCCAGAACTGCCTTAAACTGTCAGGCACGATTCAGGATCTTACAACCCGACAACCCATTTCGGCCAGTCTCTATGTACTGGTCCCCGGTGGCAGCATCCACGCCGGCAAAAGCGACGAAAAAGGTCATTTCACCGTGGATGTTAATTGCTACGCCACAGCCCTGATGATCGAGCATCCCGATTACAAGGCGCAGCGGCTGCTGGTAAAACCCAACATGACGATGCCTGCCAATGAGGCGGTGGCCATCACGGTGCCGATGATCCCGAATACGTTTCAGCAGGTCAGCGTCCGGGCGCTCAACTCTGCGGAGTTTAAACTGCTGTCGCCCAAGGTAAACCCGAAGTCGAAGCAGCGGAGTTTGTTTTTTATGTCGGATGTGTACACGACCGCACCGGTCCGGGCCCGTACCTGTTTCCACTACATGACCGCCGACTGGACCAACTGCCTTGACCCGGACGTGGAAGGCCGCTTCGAACTGGCGTTTGCCGAAAAGGATGAACTGACGGTGGAGGTGAAATCGCCGGGCTTTGATTTTTATCAGGGAATGCTCGCGATTGAGGCAGCAAACGGCCGGCTCCGGCATGATTACCGGCTGTTCCGCGATCTGGTGAGCTTCTCTGTACGGGTACAGAACGCCAACGGCACGCCGGTTACGGAAACGTTCCGCTGTGACATCCGGCCGGTTGCTGCCGGTGCGCCGCCAGTCACGCTCAACGCCGGCCGGAACTGGCAAAGCAGTTATCTGTTTTTCCCGCAGGCTTATCGCCTGACGCTGGTAGATGCGCAAAAACAAATCCGGCACCAGCAGGAGGTCGTGCTGCGTGAGGGCTTCAACTTACTGGAAATCAAACTGCCACCAACCGCTGAAACGCCGAAACCCGCTGCTCCGGCGCCGACCGTAACAGCAACCGTTACACCCGCTACCGGAGCCGCAGCCCCGCCTGTCGCTGACGAACCGGCTGTTACTTTTGACATTCCGGGGGTTGCCGCCCTGAACCTGCCCGACTCGATTCCGCCGATTTATTTCCGCCAGAGCAGTTATGAGCTCATGCCTCAATCAGAACAGGTATTGCGGGCCGTAGCAGCTTATCTGAAGAAAAATCCGAAGTATCAGGTGAAGGTGATGGGCCATACGGACAACGTGGGCGATCCGGCTAAAAACCAAACCCTGTCGCAGTACCGCGCGATGGTGACGGCCACGTTTCTGCGCCGCCTTGATGTGGCCGACGAGCGCCTGACGACCACCGGCTTCGGCAGCCGGTACCCGATGGCTCCCAATGATAACGAAGAAAACAAAGCCAAAAACCGGCGGGTAACCCTTAAGCTGACGGGTAAGTAATTCATATAGCCACGAAGGCACGAAGTACCTGCGTTACACAAAGATTTCTTCGTGCTTCTTTGGTTCTTCATGCCTTTGTGGTATACTTCTATTGTTTCGTTTCCTGCTGCCGCATCGGCATACTGTCGATGATCTTAAAAAGCTCATCCGGAGCGACCGGGCCGGAAAAACGCTGTTTTACAGTACCATCCTTGCCAATGAGCCAGCCCGCAAAATCATCCGCAGGGTTAAGTTTAAAATCGCCGCCCATCAGAAACTGCCGGTCGGGTTCCATCACCAGCGAATTGATCAGGACAATCACATCCAGATCCCGTTCGGCAACCTGCTGATCGGTCTGCCGGAGGGCTTCCTGCTGTTCAATGAGGTAGTGTTGTGCATCTTCGCGGCCGTATAGCAGCAGCACGCGGCGATGATCTTTTTTGTCGGCCAGAATCGCCTTCAGCGATTTCGTCTGGTTTGCAATGCTTTCCATAACGATGAGAGTAAGAATACTGAATTGTATCACTAACAACCATCGCAGGCGGCTTTGTGTTTTCATAACCTCATCCGGTTAAGGTTCCGACGGCGCATTTCCGGGTTAGTACAGATCTTCCGAGCGTTCCAGCATCAGAATCGACGCCTGCGGGATGATGATGTACTTTTGTCCGTCATATTCCAGATCAATGGCATTGCGTTGCAGGTAAATGGCCAGATCGCCTTCCTGCGCCTGCAACGGCATGTATTTCACTTTCTCTTCGGTTTCTTTCCAGGGCTCATCGTCAACCGCAGCCGGAATCGGATAGCCGGGCCCTACCTTAATAACGTATCCCGACTGCACCTGCTCCTTTTCGTGAACCGTTGGCGGCAAATAAAGTCCGCTGGCCGTACGGTCGCCCGGATCTTTCGGTTTAATCAGTACACGGTCGCCCACAATAATAAGGCGTTTCAGTTTGTTATCGGCCGTAATCTCCATCATAATGGCATTTCAAAGGATGTCTGACAATATCGTGCTGCGACCTTACCGGCAAAAATCAGGCAACTTTTAACGAATTGTCAAATTGTCAGAATTTACCGGTTACGGCACCGGATCGTAGCCGTGTCCGCCCCACGGATGGCAGCGGCTGATGCGTTTGATGCCCAGCCAGCCCCCCTTCAGCGGCCCGTGTTTCTGTACGGCTTCGATCATGTATTGCGAGCATGTCGGCGTATACCGGCAGGCATTCGGGAAGAACGGCGATATGGCTGCCTGATAAAATCGTACGAACCAAATAACTATCTGTTTCATCTTTTCTCACTTAAACCGACTTACCTTATCTTTGCCCGGTTTATTACGTGAACACCAAGGGTTCTGAAAACAATCCAATATGCTGCAATACATTATCTGGGATGTTAATCCCGAAATTTTTCACATTGGCTCATTCTCCATTCGCTGGTACGGCTTGTTATTCGCACTTGGCTTCCTGATCGGTATGCAGATTATGACCCACATCTTCAAAAAAGAAGGTAAGCCCGTTGAAGACACCGACACCCTGCTGCTGTTTATGGTGATTTCTACCGTCCTGGGCGCCCGCCTGGGTCATTTCCTCTTTTACGAACCCGAACTGCTGCTTCAGAAACCGCTTCAGGTGATTCTGCCGCCTTTTGCCGGGCTGGCCAGCCATGGCGCAGGGATCGGTATTTTACTGGCGTTGTGGTTTTATTCGCGCCGGAAACGAAGCATTGAAACCGGACAAACGTTTTTGTGGGTTACCGACCGCATTGCGATTGTCGTTGCATTGGCCGGGGCGTTTATTCGTCTGGGTAACCTGATGAACTCCGAGATCGTCGGCCGGACAACGGATGTGCCCTGGGCCTTTGTGTTCATCAACAACGATGAGTTCTCCAAACTGCCGCGGCATCCGGCCCAGCTCTATGAATCCCTGTCGTGCTTTGTCTTGTTTTTTATTCTGTTTGGCATCTGGAACCGCAAAAAAGGCGCGACACCTCACGGAAGCCTGCTGGGCATTTTCCTGATTGTTGTCTTCACGCTTCGCTTCCTGTACGAGTACCTGAAAGAGAATCAGGTTTCGT
>NZ_CAMFHL010000025.1 GCF_945952095.1 uncultured Arsenicibacter sp.
GTGTGGGCGAAGCGCAATCACCTGACTACTGCCGGTGCTCCGCTCGATTTCAAAATACTGGAATATTCTGTGGAGCAATGCCGGAATATGATCCGGATCGGACTGGAAAAAAGCCGGTGGAACGCGCTGATGCTATCTATGCATACCACATTCCTGTATACTGCTAAACGAGGGCAGGATAAAGCGCTTGATGCCTTTCTGGATGAGCAGGTAAAGAATCAGAAAACGTGGCGTGAAGCCTGTCTGGCGTCTCAGCAGGAAGCGGATTATGCCTATGCGTTCCTGCAATGGTGTGATGCGCTTTCCCTGATTTTGTGTCAGGATCTGATGCCACCGGATGGCCGTCGCCTCGAAATCAGTAAAGGGCCGGACGGCAAACCCTGTTTTATTTTTCAGCAGCCACAGGGGCAACTTAGTGTAGATCCGTGGCCGTTCGAGCAGGATGCCTTTACCGTGCATGTCGAAGCGTATCAGGTCCCTCAGTTAAGTTTTGCCTCAGATGAAGAATTATACAATGCGATTCACGATTGCGAAGTAGTCCAACTGATGTGGGAGTTCGCAAAGGGGGGATAAAAAAACACCCCGGGCGTTTAAACCGCCCGGGGTGTTTTCAGGATCAAGACCTTCCAGGAAGTTGATAACTTCCTGGAAGGTCCTGAAAAAGATACTACTATTACGACAGACAATGCAGCAACACCGATGATCGGGCCGGCAGGGTAAAGCCTTCACCGCCACGAACTACTTTCTCTTTCGGATGCACCTGTCCTTTTGCCGTGTCGGCCAGAATATGCCAGCCCCCGCGGCTACCTTTCGGAATCTGGAAGGTCAGATCTTCCCAATACGCATTCATGAGCCAGAGCAGCATTTCTTTTTTGCCTTCCTTTTCGCCAATCTGCGTACCATCTTCATTTTGTTCGTCAACGGCTGATCCGTCAATCAGCAGACCCAGACAGCGTGTCTGACCGTTTTCGTAATCAGCTCCTTCCATTGGCTGACCATCGCAGCGCAGCCATGTAATCTGATCTGTTGTATAGAACCGGCGGCGGCTCAGGAGCGGTGTTTCCTGCCGCAGCGCCGTTAATTGCGCTGTGAAGTCAAATAAAGCCTGTTGCTTGTCATCCCACTGCCAGTTCATCCAGCTGATTTCGTTATCCTGACAATAGGCGTTATTGTTGCCGTGTTGTGTGCGACCACATTCGTCGCCCATTACCAGCATTGGCGTACCTTGACTAAAGAAAAGGGTCGTCAGGAAATTGCGTTTCTGGCGTTCACGCAGTTCATTGATCGCCTCATCGTCGGTCGGACCTTCGGCCCCGTGATTCCAACTGAGGTTATCGTTGTGGCCGTCGCGGTTGTCTTCGCCGTTGGCGTCGTTGTGTTTGTCGTTGTAGCTGACTAGGTCATTCAGCGTAAAGCCGTCGTGCGCCGTAATCAGGTTCACGCTATGGGCCGGTGAGCGGCCATCATTGGCATACATATCCGGACTACCCAGCACGCGGCAGGTCATTTCGTGGGCCTTGCCTTCGTCGCTTTTCCAGAAAGCCCGCACAGAATCACGGTAGCGGCCGTTCCATTCCGCCCAGCGTACAGGGAAATTACCCACCTGATACGACTGGATATCCCACGGTTCAGCAATGAGTTTTACCGATGCCAGAATCGGGTCTTGTGCCACCGCATCAAGGAACGAGGATACGCGGCCGGTTTCTTCTTCGTCGCGGGTAAGGGCAGGGGCAAGGTCGAAGCGGAAGCCGTCGACGTGCATGTCAGTAACCCAGTACCGCAGGCTATCCATCACCAGCTGCAGCACCCGCGGATGAGTAAGATCCAGCGTGTTGCCCGTACCGGTATAATCCATATAAAACTCCGGCTGTGACTCAACAACGCGGTAATACGACCGGTTGTCAATGCCTTTAAACATCAGCGTCGGACCATATTGGTTACCTTCACAGGTATGGTTGTAAACCACATCCAGAATGACCTCAATGCCTTCTTTGTGCAAGGCCTTCACCATTTCCTTAAACTCGGTTACCTGACCACCCATCATGCCTGATGAGGTGTAGCCGTTGTGCGGCGCAAAGAAGCCGATTGAGTTATAGCCCCAGTAGCTGTCGTTGGCAAACTGATGTACCGGCAACAGCTCAACGGCTGTTACGCCCAGTTTTTTCAGATAACCGATACTTTCCGGCGTGCCCAGCGCTGCATACGAACCACGGATGTTCTCGCTGATGGTTGGATGCTGGTGCGTAAAGCCTTTCACGTGCATCTCGTAAATAACCGACTTATGCAGCGGAATGGCCGGCGGCGTATCGTCGCCCCAGTCAAATGCCGGGTCCACTACCACACTTTTCGGAGCCGTCGGCCCGCTGTCTGAATCATTGAATACGCGGTGCCGGTTTTCATCCTGGCTCATGAAATCATAGCCAAGCAAGGTATCATCCTGCGTGACCGGGGCATTGATAGCCCGCGCATATGGATCAAGCAGCAGCTTATTCGGATTGAAATAGTGACCGTTTTCCGGCTCATAAGGGCCTTCAACGCGGTAGCCGTATAATTGTCCTGGCTTTACATCATCGAGGTAAATGTGCCAGACCAGTTCCGTACGTTCAGTAAGGGGAATGCGGACTTTTTCCTGATCAGGTTTGTCGGCATCGTAGAGGCAAAGCCAGACGGCGGTTGCATTTTCACTAAAAAGAGCAAAGTTGGTGCCCTGACCATCAAAATTGGCACCACGGGGGTACGGCTTGCCCGGTTTCGACTGAATCGATTCCTGCGAAGCGTCTGCAGTTTCTGTATTTTTCATAACGTGTAGCGTTCCAGCCAAACTTATGTTGAGTGTTTGGTAAGAAAACTACACGTTCAGGCAGAATGTTTTATCGTAAGCCGTGTTTATACCGGTTATATTCCCGGAATGATGATTTAATAAACAGGCTTACAATAAAGGTTAATTAGCTTATCAATTTTGCCGGTCTGTTCGTAAAGATAAGTTGGCAGATAAGCTTTATGATCAACTGTCAGACCGTAATCAGAAAGTAGAAACAGGCTATACCGTTCGCTCATGTGTGACGGTATCCGTTTCATTTTCTTTCGTTTATCCCTTTGCGCCATGTCGGGATCCTGCCAGATTCTATCATTGAAACTGAGCGCCTCTTCCATTTTCTGCTTACTCCATTTGGGTTCAATCAGAAACCGGAAACCAGCGTTTCGGGCGGCCATTAGTTTTTTCCGGCCTTCCCTGAATTCATACCTCGTCTGATTTCGCTGGTTTGTATCAGCAGGATAAATCATGTCGAGCGGAAACCAGATGGTTTCCGGATGCCGGATAGTGACTTCTTTTCCGTTGATTTCCATTTCCCACTCCATCGGTAACCGCTTTTGAATTTCAGCAAGCAGTTTGTCATCCGGTTGGACCGGCGATGGCGTTTGAGCCTGGAGCCGGGTGACAGAGAAACCGGCTGCGAGAAAAAATACACAGACAGCGCGTAGTATCCTGAAATCCATTACCGTGCAATCAATTGATACGTGATGTTGAGTTTTTTCCCTTGCTGCGATAGTACGGTTGCATCCGGAAATTCGAGTTTGTTTGTCTTTTGATTGTAGGTGTAATCTTTGCCTGCCTGTAGATACCGGTCTCCCTGCCTGACAGTTGTATTAACCGGATTAATGCCGATCGGGAGTGATATCCGGAGTACGGTATCATCACCTGTTTTGGCTCGGACAGTCAAAATGCTGAGCGTTATAAATTTACCGGGACCATGTGGCTGGTGTGCTGAAGTTTTGCCTGGTGATTCAGTAAATACTGAACGTTTCAGAGAGTCAGCAAGGGTGAAGCGGGCATAGCCTGCTGTACTGACAAGCAACGTGGCAATGAGTAAGGTAACTGGTGTTTTCATAAAATGATTTGAAGGGTACAAAACCATAACGCTGTGTACCAGGTAATTGATATGCATCAATATGAAATAAAAAAACGCTGAAGAAACACAGGTTTCTTCAGCGTTTTTCGGGTATAACCAGCAGGTTTACAGCGCTGCCAGTGCCGCCGCTACTGTTTCGGCCAGTGGCGTTGTCGGGTGGCCGATCAGGCTGGATAGCTGATGGCCGTCGTCAAATAAATCGCCTTTGGACGCCGAAACATCCCAGCCGGCAATGGCATGGGTAAATCCTTCCGGAATGCCGAATGAAGCCAGAATCGCTGCGTACTCGCCTTCCGGCAGGTTTTTGTACGGAATGTCCTTTCCGGTCTGTTTCGAAATTTCAGCAGCCAGTTCTGTCAAGGTATAGGCCTGATCGCCGGCGAGTTCGTAGGTTTTGCCTTGATGGCCCTCTGTGGTCAGGACCACTGCGGCTGCTTCGGCAAAATCTTTACGGGCTGCCGACGAAATTTTGCCGTCGCCCGCGCTGCCTAAATATGCGCCCCCGGCAACTGCACCGGCTACCGAACCAGTGTAATTTTCGGTATACCAGCCATTGCGCAGCAACGTGTAGGGGATACCTGATTCAGCCAACAGCGCTTCCGTGGCAAGGTGTTCGCCGGCCAGACTGATGGTTGAGGTATCGGCATGCAGCAGACTCGTATAGACAATCCAGGTAACACCCGTTTGTTTGGCAGCTTCAATAACGTTTTTGTGCTGAGCCGCCCGCTTACCGATTTCATTGCCGGAAATCAGAAGAAGTGTATCGACACCGATCAGGGTAGTCACCAGTGTTTCAGGTTGTTCATAATCGGCTTCGCGTACCTCAACGCCAAGGTCGCCGGCTTTGGCGGCAGAACGTACAAGGGCAACAATGTTTTCGGAAGCTGTTTTTTCTGTTAAATAAGATACCACAAGACGGCCCAGCTGGCCGGTGGCTCCTGTCAATGCTATTTTCATATATTTAATCCGTTTAGCGTACTATTGATTTCGATGGCAAATTTCAGTATGAAATGGGGAGTAATAAAGGTAAAAAGGGGTTAAATGATGGTACTTTTGCGCCGTTAACGGATAAGGTAGCTTACTCTGAAGTCTGCGGGCGTTTTACCGCTATGTTTCCGGAAATACTTTCCGAAATAGGCAGGGTCATCAAAACCAAGTTCATAGCCGATTTCCTTCACTGAAAAGCCGGTATGTACCAGCAGTCGTTTGGCTTCCAGCATAACACGTTCATCAATCAATGTCTTTGGTGATTTACCCAGTGTGCGGAGTGTAGCCGACGTGAGTTTTTTTTCAGAAATATTAAGCCCGCCGGCATAGCTGCTTACTGATTTTTGCACGGCAAACTGACGCTCCAGCAAATCCTTAAACTGAATTGTATGGGCGAGGTGCTGATCCTTTGCTATTTCAGTATAGCCTGACCGTTTACGTTCGCGCTCGGCGCTTGTCAGCAGTGCGCTGAGCAGGCTGTGGACAATTTCATATTGATACGCATCATTCTCATGGGTCAGCTCCGTTTCAATTTCATTAAAAATGGTCTGGAGTGAAGGGATATGTCCTACAGGCAGAGCCGTTGTTTCAAGCAGATCATTAAAAAGAATTGAACTGTGCAGTGAGGCGATATCATCTTCGGTCCTGGCAAAGAAATCGTCGGTAAACAGCAGTATTTTGCCGTCATGCGGGGTGTCGCTGGTAAGGGCTTTTACGCGGTCTTTGTTAATAAACAAGAATGCGTTTTCCTGAATCGTAACCGGCTCGAAATCAACCAGAAATGTGGCAGTGCCTTGCTGTACCCAAACAATATGATAGAAGGTTGCCCGATGGGGTCGGGTAATCGATTTATGGTTCTGAAGGGTTTTACGGATCGGAATCACCTCAATTTCCATAGGGAGTCCGCCCTTAAAATTAACCTCGGTAATTTTTGACATGAGACCTTGCGCAAACGTATTACAATGAACCGGGAAAAACCTAATATAAGCGGTTGTTGCCAATTCCTTTGGGTGCCGAAAACAAAAAAGCCTGCACCCAAAGGGCGCAGGCTTTCCAATCCCACCATTCACTACACTACCAAGGCTAGACGAGACATCGACGTATGTGCTGATTCGATGCTCTCTTTCTGACGCAGCAGCAACTCACGGGTGCTGGCAGCCAGATCAGTTTCCTGTAAAACAGCCGTATAATCGTTCAGCGCTTCCTGATCGCCGCGCTTACATTCTTCAACTGTTGCTTTATCATCATCGCTCGCAAAAGCGGATTTAATGTTAATCCATGCACGGTGTAAGTCTGATAACACGCTCGTGCTGTTGTCCGGATCGCCGCCCAACGCGCGGACTTCGCGGTCTAATTCCATTGCATACTCTGCACGCTGGCGCGACTGAGCCAGAAACAGGCTTTTCAGTTCAGCATCTTTAGCGTTTTCGGCTGCTTCCTGGTATCCTTTTTCGGCGTCGTGGCTACGGGTAAGCAGTTTGTTGAGTGCGTCGAGGATTTCACCCCGTGTTTCTTTAACAGTCATGATTTCGTTGAGTTAATTGTAATTGTTTTGAAGCTTGATAGACTTTATCTACAATTACAACGTAAAAGTTGGATAAATGTCTTGTAATGGCAACTAAAACCTATTATTTGGCCGGGTTATGCCCCCAGTTTTTGAGCGAATAGGCCCAGTTGCTTTCTTCCGGATGCGCCGGTTTCTGCGCAGAGTGCCGCTTAATATAACTGACTACCGTTTGCATATGCTCATAGTCGGCAGCATCAAGTTCACTCACCTTCTTTTTCAGAATGTGGATTATTTTTTCACCGGACTTATGGCCGATTGATTCGGTGCTGTCGCCCTTTTTCTGGCCCACAGCCTTTGACTCATCGGTTTTAAGCCACGATTCAATCTGTTTTGGTGTCATGTTGACCAATTGGTCAAATTTGGCGCGGATGTCCTTTTTTTCTTTGTCGTCTACTGTATTCGTTGCCATACCTACTGTTTTTTGACTTCGCTGGCTGACTTTACTACCTCATTACCATTCTCCTGTCTGATTACCAGCGCAGGTTCGTCGGCTGAGCCTTTTCGCTTTATCTTTTTGCCCTTGATGGTTTTTGTTACATCATGTTCCGACACGTTGGCTACCTTGCCACTGGTACTGCCAGTGGCAAAGTTCCAAATAACCTCATCTCCTTTTTTCAGCGCTGACATAACGTTAGAGATTATGATTAATCAAGTTCACCGTTTTTAGCGGCCTTCTTCATCTTGTCATTGGCGAAGACGGCAATGTCAACCCGGCGGTTTTTAGCCCGTCCTGATTCTGTATCATTGTCTGCTACCGGCTGGCTTTCACCGTATCCTTTTTCATCAATCCGTGCGTTTTTTACACTTCGTGACTTCAGATACCCTGCTACGGCGTCGGCGCGTCGGCGTGACAGTTTCAGGTTGTAATCATCGGCTCCGGTTGCATCAGCGTGGCCTTCGATAACGATATCTGTGTCGGGATATTTGTTGAGCGTTTCGGCGAAATCATCCAGCTGCCGTTTTGTGGTGGACTTCAGGTCATATTTATCCACATCAAACAGAATATCGGAACCGAATGTAATTTTTATGCCTTCACCGACCCGCTCGACGGTTGCGTTAGGTAACTCGCGCTGCATCTCCTCTGCCTGCTTATCCATGCGCCGTCCGATTACTGCCCCTGCTGCGCCACCAACGGTTGCACCCAGGATAGCACCAATGGCCGTATTACCTGATCTCCGTCCAATAACACCACCAATTACTGCCCCTGAGCCTGCTCCGATAGCGGCTCCGCGCTGTGTTTTGTTTGTGTTATTCTTTATGTTTTTGCAGCTCATCAATACATCTCCGGTGACTAAACTAACGGCCAGTGCAACGATGGCTACTTTCTTGCTGTGCTTCTTTGTGATCGTGTCCATAGTGGGGTAATGATTTGTTGATTTACCTGACCAAAGGCCAAATGCTGTACCAAACTTTACCAGATCACGATGTAAAAAAAGCTGATGAAAGAGTAACGTTCTGATAGATAGTGATTTGTGTTTTTGCTGAGTGCTCTGAAAGTACGGGAACGGGAATGTGTGCCAAACTGATCCGAATGCATAGCTGAACAGACTTTCCTCATTCTTGTGGAATCAATTCTACAAAAAAAGTAGAGTATTTTAGGGGCTTCGGGAGCGCTAAGAAGAGGTAACTGCTTATGGGATGGACTGAAAAAGCTTACCAGATTAACTGCACAACGCCATCATAAAGCCGGAATTTTTCATCGGCAGAGATCACGGGCCAGTTTTCGGCCAGGGCAGTGGCGAGAATTAGCCGGTCGAAGGGGTCGCGGTGCTGATCGAAGAGCGGAATGCGGTCATACGCTGCAAGGTGTGCGTTTTTGACAGGCAGTATATGAATATCGTCTTTAGTTGTTTGCTCGATCAGCTCGTCTAGTGAACATGTTACGCAGCTTATGATTCAACCTATCGGGGTTTTCCTGAAACCATAACAGGATGTGCGTGTCAATGAGAACATTCATCGTTAGTACATGTATTCCTTCAGATCATCCAGGGGCTTGTTGAAATCATCCGGTATCTGGATTTTTCCTTTCAACGATCCACCAACGCGCTTTTTCGAAGAAGGTTTGTCTGACGTTATTAGATTTGACTCTTCCAGAAAGGTCACAATTACTTTGGCGCGCTTTGTTGCAGGAGGTGTCTCTTCCCAGATGATTTTACCGTCTTCATAAATGGCTTCAATGGTCGTCAACATAGATTTGTTCGTTAGTTCGTCTCCAAATATAACAAAAAAAGCAGGACACGTGTCCTGCTTAAAAGTCAATGTCGGTGAACTCGAAATCGCGTTTGAGGGTGATGATACCATCCTGCATGCCGGGGTGGTAAATGATCTCTTCCGGCTGTTCGAGACGCTGAATATTTCCCGTATCCCGCCGTCGGTTGCCGTTGGAATCGATAATAAGCCGGAGCCGGTAACGGCCGGGCTTAAGCTTTGGAAACGAGTAATTCTGTGTATTATAGGCCGTTCGGATGACCTTGTAGTTCTCGTCGGTAAGCTCAATGATAAAGTTTTTCTCCGGCCGGTTGATGCGCCCTGCAATTAATCCGTAATCATCGGCTTCCAGTACCCTGTATACATATTTCTGCCTTGCGAGTGTGTCATCCTGTATGCTGAAAAACGCACCTTTCTGGATCAGTAAAGTCATTGTGTCGCGCAGGGTGGTGGTACGGGTAATACGTAACCGCGATGAGCGGTTGCTCCAGGTCAGGTTTTCGGCCGTCAATGGCTGGGTTTTGGTGCTGTCGGTGCGGTAGAGCAGGATTTTTGATACATCCGTTCTGGTGACCGGCTTATTAAAAGTGATATTAATCTCTACGGCTTTATCTACGCTTTCGCCCGATTTAGGCGTAACATCGGCGTTTAATTTTACCTTGTCCTTCGCGCGTGATTTCAGTGTCGAGAAATAAAGCCGTTCCTTAAACTGGTTGCGGTTGCCGGTCGAGTCTTCCGTCGTAATCAGTACATGGACGGTATCAGTTGCCGCTTTGGCGGGCTGTTTGTAAAGCCGGATGAGGGTAGGCCGTTCCAGAAACGAGACCAGCGTATCCGACGGACTGGCCAGTACAGTGGTGTCGCTGATCGATTTCAGGTACCGGACCGAGTAGCTTGCCATACCGCTGCTGAATTCCAGCCCGACGGTTTCGTCGGTTCGTTCGCGGCGGCTGATGCGTGGCTTTACATAACTCTTAAAGGCCTTGAGGTTAATATTGCTCAGGTTTTTGTTCAGGTCAATCACCGAATCGCGGAAGGCAATGCGCTCGCCCGGCTGGTTGTTGACCAGATTCAGGTCTTTGTCCTCGAACGCATAAATCTGATACAGATCCGATTTAACGTTCTCAAGCAGGTAATTGCCGCTGCTGTCGGTGCGCGCAAAATACTGCGGCCGTTTCCGCTGGATCGGCAAGGTATCTTTCGGACTGAATAAACCAACGACCATGCCCAGAATCGGCTTGCGGGTTTCGGCATCTTCGACCGTCCCGCTGATTTGCAGGGAGTCAATGGAATTTCCGGTGCTGAACACGATTTTCGGGTTTTTAGCAATATTCCGTTCCGTAATGTCGCGGATGGCATCAGCAAAGCTGATGGTATAGGTCGTATTGGGCTGGAACGGTTTATTAAAGGTCAGGCGGATACCCTCCGGCATAATTTTGGGCACAAAGGTGTTGCTGTCCTGTGGGGTAATCAGCACTTTCTGCACCAGATTTTCCGCGTTGATGTATTCGTTGAATGTCAGTTCAATAGTTTTGCCCCGGTAATTAAGCTCGCGGTTAGCCGGAATACTTTGCAGTAATACGGGGGCCAGCGAATCTTTTTTGCCACCCGGAGGCTGGGCCACCTGCGCGCACCGGCTCAGCAGGACGGGTAGCGAAAACAGAAAAAGTATAACAAGCAGTCTGTAGTTCATAAATAGCAATCGACTTCGTAGCTGCACCGCGATTGAGCGTTGGCCGGGCAACATCCGGAGTAATCCGGCTACAAAGGTAAACGCTAACCCGACTATTTTTGATGTTAATACTTCTTAAACAAAAAAGCCGCCGGTGAAAACGTACCGGCGGCTTTTTAAATTGAGGTTAGTTTTAACTAGAACGTCGACACGTTGAGGCGGCCGCCGGTAACGGTTTTGCCGGCCAGTGAAGGTGTTGGCGTAGCTGCGTTCAGGATAGCGGCTTTAATCTGGGCCGCTGTAGCTGACGGATTAATGGATTTATACAAGGCCGCGGCACCGGTCACGTGCGGCGTGGCCATTGACGTGCCGCTGTAAGAACCATAGGTCGATTTGCTACCGGCTGCCGGAAGCGTTGAATAGATAGCTGAACCCGGAGCACCGATGTCTACCTGGGTTGCGCCGTAGTTCGAGAAGCCTGACAACGCACCGGCACTGGTAATAGAGGCTACCGCAATCACATTACTGTTCGGGTAGTTAGACGGATAATTGGCTACTGCGTCGTTATTGTCACCGATTCCGTCGGTACCACCGTTTCCGGCAGCTGCGATGAATAATACACCTGCCTGATTGGCACGCTCGATTGCGTCCTGAAGTGCCTGCGAGAAACCGCCGCCGCCCCATGAATTATTGGTGGCTACGATGTTCAGACCTTTTTTCTTCAGGTTTGTGAAGTAGTCGATTGCTTTAATTGCGTTGGCGGTTGTGCCGCCGTTTGCGCCCAGAAACTTACCGGAAAGCAGTTTAACGGTCCAGTTTATACCGGCCACGCCCTTGGCATTGCCACCAACTGCACCGATTGTACCGGCTACGTGGGTACCGTGGTCATCGGCCGTTCCGTCAAAAACCGTATTATTATTACCGGCGAAATCCCAGCCATACACGTCGTCAACGTAGCCGTTAGCATCGTCGTCCTTTTTGTTGCCGGCAATTTCAAACGGGTTGGTACCGGCATTAGCGGCCAGATCTTCATGGGTATACATATACCCTTCGTCGATAATGCCGACGTAAACCGTATTTGAACCGGTCTTATTATTTGCCCAGGCTGTGATGGCCTGACTACCATAGACGTTACCGCCGGCTGACATACCCCATAAGTTAGACAGGTACGTATCATTGGAGGTGGCGTTGTGCTGGTAGATGTAATTGGGCTCGGCAAACTCCACTTCCGCAAGTCCCTGAAGTGCATCAATCGCTTCCAGAACATCAAGCGACGTGCTTACCAGCGAAATCCCCTCCGTATCACCTGCCTGTTCCATCAGCCTGGTCAGAATCTTCTCGGCAACCTGTCCTTTTACTTTGGTCAATGCGTTCAGACGTCCTGCTAAACCCGCTGTTTTAGAGAACTTTACGATGACTTCGCCTGGCACATAATTTGCTCCTGCGGCCACCCGTGCGGCGCCTGCCGGGTCTTTGGGGAGCTGAAGCTCAATGGATGATTCGCAGCTATACAGAAAAGTGCTGGTTGCCAGACCGATAGCTACAAGGCCGGCGCGTTTAGTAAACATTTTGTGAAGCATAAGATAAGTTTAGGTTTTAATTGCTTTTATCAAGATAAACAAAAACTTGTTTTGTCAATAGTGACACTAAGGATAGGATACGTAAATGTTAGTATCATAGTTTTGACTAATTGAGAAAACGATAGACAGGCTACAGGAAGGTATTTCATGAATTTAGCACGTTAAGGGTAATGAAAAGGCCGTTTGTCATATTTCCCGTACGGAATACCATAAATTCCCTTTACATTCGTTTTACCCAAAGTTGTTTTTAATTCATGCAGGGAACCGTTATTCACTATGATCCACTGACGCGCTGCGGGGTTTTGCAGGCTGAAGATGGGCAGGTGCACTACTTCAGGGAAAACCAGCTGACAGATGCCGGTCAGGTTATCGATAACCAGCGGGTGCGGATCACCGGCGAGGGCGATTCGATGCAGATTGCTACCCGCCTGTCGGCCCTTTCGCAGATACCGGCCGGTTCACCGGGACCCGCAGTAACCTCTGTCAGCAACGGTCGCCCGGCTGCGGCAGCCTATGATCAGCTTTTGCAATCAGCTCCGGCTTATCCGCCGGCACCGGCCCCGGTCAGGGTGGTTGAAAATCATCCGGGCGGAATCCGTAACTGGCCTGGTACGCTTGCGGCTGCACTGGCGTTCTGCCTGCTGCTGATTGCCGGTAACGGTATGAAACCCGGACGGCCTGAACGCAATATTCCGCTGCTGACCTCATGGTGGGCCGTTGGGTCAGCGGTGCTGCTGATCGGTATGACCTATCTACAGGCCATTGGCGGCAGTTTACTACGCGTGCGGTCGGCGTTCTGGCTGGTCGCCATTTGCTCAGGACTGGCCTATCTCATGCAGCGCTGCAAAGGCTTTGAAACGGATACGGTTACTCAATGGTATTTTTACACGCTCGTCGTGATATGTCTGATTATTTACATTTTGCCTTACAATCGCAATCGTTCATGAAATCAACCCGCTATACATTATTCGCCGCGGCAATTGCCGGCCTCCTGATGCTGCAAGGCTGTGGCGGCTCTAAACGGGAAAGAAAAGAAGAAGCCGGGGCCAGTGACCCGAAAGTTGAAAAAGCACCGTCGCTGAAGGAAATAAACTTTTTTCTGGAAACGTCGGCCAGCATGGGGGGGTATCTGAAAGGCGGAACGGAGTTTAAGGATATTGTATCGGAAGTGGTTACGAAGGCCAATCAGATTAAGCCGGTAACGGTCTGGACCATTGCCGGTAAACCCGAAGCGTATAGCGGTGATGTGAATACGTTTGTGACCAGCCTCGCTACAACACCGCTGGCTACCGGCCGTAGTTCGGAGCTGCACAATATCGTTAAGCAGGCAGGCGATAAAGCGAAAGGTAACGCCATCTCGGTGCTGGTATCCGACTGTATTCTGTCATTTCCGGATGCCGATATCAAAAAGAACCCTGAAATTAACCGCAACGATGCATCGAGCGTGCTGAAAAATGCCATTTACGATGAATTTGCCAGCCTGAACAAGCAGGGAATCGGTGTTACGGTGTATGCTTACCGGTCAGGATTCAACGGTACGTACTACACCTATCAAAATCAGAAACAAACACTGGGCGGCGAGTCGCGGCCGTTTTATGTCTGGGTGATCGGTAAGCAGAATCTGCTGGCTGACTTCAACGCACAGTTGCAGGACCTGCTGAGTACCAAACCGGCACAGCGGCTGGATTTTGGTGCGGGGGGCGGCCTGAAAAAATATGATCTCCTGTTTTCGGTCAATAAAAAAGGGGATTGGCGGGCCGAGCGCGGCAACGTGACGGAAATCAAAGCCGGGAAGAAAACCGATCCGGCCGAGTTTGCCATTGCCGTTAATCTGGGCGGATTGCCGGCCTATGCACAGGCGGAAAGCTATCTGAAGCAGAACCTGAACATTAAGGCCGATAATGCCAACCTGAAACTGGTGAGCGTGAAACGCCGCGAAAACCTGGGCGCAACCCAGCGCATCAGCGACCGCGAAATGCAGCTGCTGAACGCGAATACCCACGTACTGACGTTTAAAATAGAAAGCCAGTTTGCGGAAGAAGCATCGGTTAACGTGAAACTGCCGGTTCGCTTTGATACGTGGTATACCGACTGGTCGACGATGGATGACCGCAGTGCCGATGGCCGGCGCAACAAAACCTTTGCCTTTGAACACCTGATGGCCGGTGTCCGGGAGGCGTATCAATCGTCAGGCAACGACTTCATCAACCTGACCTTTAAATTAGAAAAAGACTGATAAAAACCACGAACACATGTTTATTACGCTGTATGAACTTTGGCTGGGGCAGAACAATGACCCCATCTACGCGGATGAAATTTTTACGCCGGTCGGTGTGATTACCCTCATGGTTTCGCTGATTCTGGCGGCCGTATTTTACGTAATTCTGGGGCGCTGGAAATCCGTTTTCTCCGGCCGTGGGCCGTGGGTGCTTACGCTGGTAGCTGCCCTGATTTTTGCCTTTGCCTATGCACTGTGGTATGCCATGGATCGTACAGGCGCCGACGAGTCGGATAGCTACATGACTGGCTTCGGGGCCATTAACACGTTGTATGCAGCTATCTATTTTTTCGTTTTTTCTATTGCGCTGAAACGCTTCTCCATCTTCGCTAAGCATACGCCGTTCTGAGATAAAGAGCGAAAGAGTGAATGAGTGAAAGAGTTAGGACGACCGCGAACGGCCTGCCTGATTCTGAGCCTATGGTAGATTGGCTGATATAATTAGGGGAGTTACAATCGTTGTAAGAGAATAAAAGAAACTTCGCAGCGT
Source organism: uncultured Arsenicibacter sp. (assembly GCF_945952095.1). Classification (GTDB taxonomy): domain Bacteria; phylum Bacteroidota; class Bacteroidia; order Cytophagales; family Spirosomataceae; genus Arsenicibacter. The sequence goes on from NZ_CAMFHL010000025.1 coordinate 14,694, forward strand.
TGCCGGAGCATCAGGATGAGCCGGCAATTGACGGAGAACGGATACTATATGAAACTATTTCTTTTTGGCATTGGCGGTACGGGAGCGCGGGTGCTTCGCTCCCTGACGATGTTACTCGCGTCGGGTGCCCAGGTGCCTGCCGATTTAACCATTATCCCGATTCTGCTCGATATGGACATGCAGAACGGAGACACCGAGCGGTCGCTCCGGCTTGTTGAGCTGTACCGGAGTATCCGGCAGACAGCCTACGAGCGTACCGGTGAACAAACGACGCGCCGCACCTTTTTTTCTACGCCTATCCGTCCGCTAGGTACCTTGCAGGCTGAAAATGCGCAGGAAAAAATCGGCGATTCGGTGCTGCCCAAACTGACAGATCATCAGGGAACATTCGAAGAGTTTCTGAACGTCAGCAGTATGGACGAGCTGGACCGGGAGTTGCTTAAACTGCTTTATGATAACTCGGCCAAGCCAACCAATGCGGAGCTGAAACTGAACCTGTCAGTTGGTTTTAAGGGTAATCCGAACATTGGCAGTGTGGTGTTTAATGCGCTGGAAGATTCGCCGGTGTATAAATACTTTACCGGCGCGTTCAACGACCAGACCGACCGTATTTTTATCATCAGTTCGATTTTCGGCGGTACCGGTTCAGCTGGCTTTCCGCAGTTAGTGAAGCTGTTACAGCACCCGAGCCAGAAATTACAGATCCGGAATGCGCGCAAAGGTGCCGTTACGGTGATGCCGTATTTTGCGCTCGAAGAAAACAGCCAGAGTGCCATCGACCAGAACCGGTTCCTGTCAAAAAACAAGGCTGCCTTGTCGTATTACCAACACCAGATCAATCTGGATGCTTTGTACTACATCGGCGACCGGCCGGGGGCAAAACTGTACCCGAACGTCGAAGGGGGTAGCCAGCAGGCTAATAGTGCCCACGTCGTCGAAATGCTGGCGGCGGAAGCCATTCTTGATTTTGCCCGTCGCGGTCAGGATGATTTTTCGGATGCCAAACGGTATTTCGAGTACGGGATACGCCGCAATGACCGGATTCTGGACCTGCCTCACTTTGCGGACGTGACCTATCAGCAGGTGCTTGACCCGCTGGTCCGGTTTACCTACGCCACCAAGTTTTTCACCGAGTTTGTGCCTAACAACCTGAGCGAATCATTTGCGAAGAACCTCGGGTTGCCGCAGCAGCTCCGGACCAGCACCTATTACACGGCGCTGGACAACTTCATGAATCATCACTTCAAGGCATGGTTGCGTGAACTGGCCGGTAACGACCGGGGGTTTGCAGCCTTTGATCTTGAGTCTGACTTTAATGCACTCGTTCGGGCCAAACGGATCGAAACCGGCTTTTTTGACAAGGGTATCAGCACCCGGTTCCTGCAGGATGCCGCCGGTAAAATTGAAAACAGCCTCCAGGCCGGTTATCCGCAACCCGAAGCCCGTCTGATGCAGCTGCTGATCGACATTGCCGACCGCTGTATGGAGAAGCTTGGACCGATTAACCGCCAGCTTGCCGACGCGTAAAGGCTGTTCCGGATTTTCAAATCCGGAACCAACTAACAGCGGATTTGTAATCCGCATTATACATAACTAAACTCTTCCAGATTGTTATGGGACTTAAAAATCCGATCAGCCATGGCTACGTTTATTTTCTTACCATGACTGTGGTTGATTGGGTGGATGTCTTTACAAGACCTGTGTATCGTCAGGAGATTGTCAAGTCACTGCGATTTTGTCAAGACCGGAAAGGACTTGAGTTATATGCATGGGTACTTATGAGTAATCACATACACATACTGGCGAGTGCAGCTGAAGGGTATCATTTAGCTGATATTATACGTGATTTTAAGAAATACACCAGTAAAACAATAACAGACCTGATCCTTACCGAACCCGAGAGTCGTCGTAAATGGATGTTAAATCAGTTTGAGTTTTCTGGCCGGTTTGATCGTAAAATTACGAATTTCAGGTTCTGGCAGGCAGGTAACGAAGCAAAGGAAATACACACAAATGATTTTCTTTTTCAGAAGCTGCATTACATTCATGACAATCCGGTAAGAGCCGAAATTGTAGAGTTTCCAGAAGAATATTTGTATAGCTCTGCACGTAATTATGCAGGTAAAAAAGGGCTGCTGGACGTTATTGTTCTATAATAGGCGGATTACAAATCCGCTGTTAGTTGGTTCGGGATGTTAACATCCCGAACAGCGACAAGCTGTTTCGGATTTTTGAATCCGAAACCACCTGATTGCGGATTAGAAATCCGCATGACGACGATACATTAGATGGATAATTATCCGCAAAAGAAAACACGATACTAAATGCCTCATATACTCCGCATTGATACTGATCCGAATGTCAGTCAGCAGAACCACCAGGGCTGGACGCCAAGCCCGAACGGATTGACCGGCAATCGCATTGAGCACGTACCCGATACGCTGTCGGGCGCTGCACCCGGCGGCGCTGCCGGTCTGGCAGCCAAGGCCGGAACGTCCATTCCGTCACCGTTCGCCAGATTATACCTCTTCGATACGGCGTTCCGGATGGTGAAAAACCAGCTCCAGCCGCACGAACTGTCGATGTACCATGTCCTGGTGTCGCACTGCCTGGACTTGCTCGAACTGCTTTTTCAGGCGGGGGGCAGCGACGACCTGACCTACCGGGTCTGGAACCGGCAGGAGCGGCTCGATAAACTGAAACAACAGCAGAATATCCCGGGAGCGGCACACCGGCATTCGCACCAGATTCTGGCCAAGGCGCTGGAACTGGACTTCCGCAATGAGCTGGGCAATATTCAGAGCTTTACGTTCATTTATTACAAAGGTGCCTTATTGGGCGGGACCTCGCCGCTGACGCTGGTGTTTACCTCACCAAACTGGGAGCAGGAGCGGCAGAACCGGTTTATTGACCCGCCGAAAAGCGCTACCGGCCGGCTGTTGTTCCAGAATGAATACGTTCCGTTACAATCCCGCGACGAGGCATTTGTGACCTACCTGCGCCGGTTCTACGACCAGTACAATATGCAGATGCCGCAGGGTGGTTTTAAAGAATATCTCTATAAGGTATTTTTCGACAGCCCGATGCCGGTGCAGATCGCGCAGGGTACGACGCTGGCCAACTTTATGCCGATCACGACGGGGGGCGAAAGCAACTCGCCGCTACAGGTGTTGCCGGGGCTGATGCTCTACCGCGTCCGCGAAGACGATGTGCTCAACGATATCGAAGAAAACAGCGATTTCGTCATGCAATCGACGGTAGATTATTTCCAGCGGGAGGCACGGAACGGAGCACCTACCAACGTACGGAAACCGCTGGCGCTGGCGTCGCGGATGGATGTGTATGGGCGGTACGTGAAAAACACCAACTGGAATGCCAGCACGGTCATCATGCGATCCCTGCTTAACGACCTGAGCCGTGGCGATCTGCTGAGCGAACGCTACCTGCCGGGCGTCGACAATGTGCGGTATCCGTTCGTAACGACCGATGACTTCCTGGAAGATTTTCTGGTGAAAATGCCGTTCAAAATCAATAACGGCCGCTTTTTCACCGGTACAGCGGGAGACAGTGAGTTCCTGCTGCCGATCCGGAAAGAGTATTTCAACTTTTTCCGCGTTGAAGACCTGCAACGCCAGTTCGGGTTCCGCGCCGAAGACCGGGGCATGGAACGGATTGTGATTGCCACCCTTCAGATTCCGATCAAAAATAACCGGACCATTGAATTCCGGAAAGAATACAACCTGTCGCGTCCCGAAACCGTGCTCGACTTCCGGGCGGGGATGGCATTCTTCCCGTTCTACCGCATTACGGTGCCGGATACCTACCTGCAAAGCCTGAATCAATACAATGTGATGCTGGTGGATGCGAGTCAGGATAATGCCAGTTTCCGTGCGGGCACGTCGGTGAAGTTTTATCAGCTGCCGCAGGTGATTACCAATCAGCCGCTGAACGTACCGGCACCTGATCACCGGACGCCGAAATCAGACATTACCGGAGCTGCTTCATATTACTATAAGGTGCCGCAGGCATTCGACCTGATGGAGGTAAAACTGGAGCGCAGCGGCATGCCGTACCGTGGTCTTGTCTTACCGCAGTTTACGATTATTGACCAGCGGGGCTACAAACCGTTTACGTTTGCCATCGACTTCGGTACGTCGAATACACACGTGGCTTTTGCCGATTCGACCATGGGGAATGCCGATCCGAAACCGCTGACCATCAGCGATGATAAGGTGAACCTCAACCGTGATGAGCTACAGATGGTGACGCTCAATAAGCCGTACGACGGCTATGAGGTGAAGAGCGCCTATGACCGTTACCACCTGAAAGTCAGCTACGGGCAGCTGCCGGAAATGGAACGCCTGATCCGCCGGGAGTTTATGCCATCGATCATTGGCCGCGAGCATGGGTCGCCGTTTGCGTTCCCGCTCCGGACAACGGTGTTTGAGCGCACCGGCATGACCGACAGCGGCGATAACCTGTTCACGAAGCTGAATCTTGGCTTCAACATCGACCTGGAAGACGGCAGTACGGGGGTAAACCGCTACGTAACGAACCTGAAATGGTTGTTCGAAAACCAGCCGGGCGATACGCTTAACCGGCCACGGGTCCGGGCGTTCTTCGAGACGTTGCTGCTGATGATCCGGAACAAGGTTATTCTGAATCAGGGCGATGTGCAGCATACCCGCGTGGTCTGGCTGGCACCGTCGTCGATGGGGATGGATGTGGAGGATAAACTGGTCGGGGAGTGGGAGAAAGCGTTCCGGCAGGTATTCGGTCACACACAGAATTTCTCGGCTCAGCCGATTCCGGAATCACTGGCGCCGCATTTCTACCTGATTACCAAAGGGGTGAAATCATTTGCCGATGCGGTTAACGTTGATATCGGGGGTGGTACAACGGATATTATGCTGTTCATGAAGCAGCAAAACCGTTACCTGAACACCTCATTCCGGTTTGCGGGATACGACATCTGGGGAGCGGGACTCGACCAGCAGGGCCATCCGTCGCACCAGAAAGACAACGGCTTTGTACAGAACTACCTGCAATACCGCCGGTCACTGAGTCAGGCGCATTCGTCGGAAGATCAGGTATTTGAAACGTTCCTGCAAAACCCTGATCTGACGGCCGAAGACATTGTAAGCCTGCTGTTTAAGTACGATTCGCACTTCAAGTTTACCCAGTCGATTCAGGATGGGCGGCCTGCCCTGCGCATTGTCTTGTACCTGCATTACAGTGCTATTGTCTACCATTTGGTGCAGATGATTGAGGCACATAACCTGAGCCTGCCGCGGTACCTGACCTTTACCGGACGGGGTAGTCAGTACCTGAATATGCTGGGCACCCGTACGCGGCTTATCCAGTTTACGAAACTGCTTTTCAAGGCGTATACAACGCTGCCGGTTCCGCCTGATTTTGAGGTGATTCTGACTGATAATCCGAAAGAAACGACCGCCAACGGAGCTGTACTGTTCGAAAACGCGGGCATGGAAAAGGCGCGGTACGAAAACCGAGAAACAACCTGTTACTGGGGTAATGAGCCCGAAAAACCGGTTGCATTCCAGTACCGGCTCACGCAGATCGGCGATGTGATTCCGCAGCAGGAATTCCATCATTCGGTGCTGAACAACGTGAAAACGTTCCTTGAAAAAACGCTGAAAGACCCGGGCATTGCCAGCTTCCTGAGCGAATACAACATTCGCCGACCGGAGCAGTATCTGGATTTTCTGGTAGGCGTCGACGTGACGCGCAACGGCCGCCTGTTCGACAGTTATATGCTGGCCCGTACCGGTCTGGAGCGCAATGCCGACAAGTTTCTGGCCGAAACGTACTTTTTCCTGCCACTCAAGCACGCATTATACGAATTATCGAAACAGATCGCTGTTTCATAACGACCATCGCAGCCGTTACCCTGACCAGGGTAGCGGCGTTTTGCCCGAATTAACGAAGGTTATGCTTCAGAAAACGATTTTCCTGAGCCTGCTGGTGACCCAACTCGCCGTTGGCCAGACAACCGATCAGATTGGCGGAAAAGCCTTTGAAATGACCAAAGCAACGGTCGAATTTCTGGCTACCGACAAGAAAACCTATGGCTATCAGACCAAAGCGAGCTGTCCGGCCTGTGTAAGCTATCAAACCCTCAATAAGTTTATTGCCGACAACAAGCTGACAAAGGCCGATGAGCTGGTTAGTGCTGCTCAGAAAAAGACGGCAGAGCTGACCGGTCAGAAAAAGCCGGATGCAGAAGTGCTGAAAGAACTGCGGGCCTTTTTACTGGAACGCGTAACCGGTGGTGCGGAGCGTAAACACCGGCTGACTTTAAAATCATTTGCTGCTTACCAGAACCAGCTGAATACACTGGCGGGGCTGGCTCCGGTCGGGACTGCTCAGCAACCGGTTGCCGACACACCCGTAAGCGATCAGGAGGATCAGGAAGTGGCGCCGGATACAGTTGCTGCTGAAGCTAACTCACCGGTTGCGGCATTATCAACCACAGAAAACTCTTTCTTTTCTATGTCTCTTGTTGCCTTAATTGCTTCATTGCTAAGCCTTGTAGGCGTTGGTGTATTGTTCCTGCGTAAAGCTAAACCGCAGGAGACTGGCGAGCTGGAAAAGCGGATAGCAGATCTTAGTAAGCAGGTCTTTGATCGAAAAACTGATTACCAGGAGGCCTTGCGCCGGATTGAAGCGCTCGAAAAAGCGCTGAGCCGTCAGTCGGGGGCGCCACAGCCTGTGGCGCCTCAGCCGATCGTAAATCAACCTGCTGCTCCTCGACCGGCTAATGTGCCGACAGCACCGGCGCCCCGGCCGGAACCTGCGCGGACCGGCCAGAATCTGCCGCGTACGCATACGGAAGCCTACGTACCACCGGTACAGGGCAGTGCCCCAACACCGGCAGGTGCGGCTGTGCCATCAGCTGAGGTGCCCCCGACTGTGGCATCCCCGGCTTCGGTGCCCCCGGCTTCATCGGCTCCGGCATCGCCAAAGCCGGGTATTAAATCTGACCGGTATGCCCGCACAGCTGATCTGGGCGATGGCTTCAGCACGGGCGGATTGCTGCCTGCCTCCGAGCGTGGTACGATTTACCAGCTGTCGCTGGAAGGCCACATTGGTACATACCGCGTCGTTGACAATACGGAATCGCAGCAATTGGCCCTGAGCGATCCGTACTCATACCTGAGCGATGCCTGTGAGTACCTGAATCAGCCGCGCCCCAATGCCCGGATCATGACCGAAAAGCCCGGCCAGGTGTCGCTGCAAGGCGATAAATGGAAAATTGAGCAGAAAGCGCGGGTTTCGTTTATGTAATTATTGTTCAGTCCGATAAACAGAAGACACGGTTTGCAGCAGTAAAAAACTGCGGGTAAACCGTGTCTTTTGTGTGTAATCGAGGCAGGAACGTTTTAGTTTTGCAACAACAAATACCACCAATGACAGTCGAGGAACTACGCGAACGCATCAAAAATCAAATTGTCCTGCATGACGGCGATCTGGCCGATTGGCAATGGACACCGACCGGCCTGCCCGCCGAGGCTACCGAACTCGGGATAACCGATTTCCGCCGGTTGGTGAACGATGTCAGCCGGCAGCTGAACAGCTATTTCGGCCGTATTCTGGACCTGAAAGAAAAGGTCCGGACGCAGGCCCGCAAGCAGCAGAAAAAGCTGAGCAACGGGGATATTGATGAGATTGTGCAGGAGGCCGAACGCCTGACGCTGTCGCGCGGATTTGTGGCCGATCAGTGGATACCGGCTATTTTACAGACCGTAACCGATGTGGACGCCGCACCGGTTGTGCAGTCGGCCGTATCAGAGCGGAAGCCGGTACCGGTGGCACCGCTATCGGAGTCAGATGCATCGATCCGGCAAAAGGTTAACGAGATTCTGGATGATTACGACCGGCATATTCCGGTGCAGACGCTGCGGACGCTGTTCCGCGCCATAAACGCCGATGAACAACAACTGGCCGAAGCAGTACAGGCGTATTTGTCAGCCAACTTTTTCGCGGCAGAGACCGAGCCGAACGGCAACACGCTGAAAGAAAAGCTGCTGTCGACAGACTGGCGGCACCTGAGCTGGTGGAAGGTACGGGCTGCTCCGGTAACACCTGTACCGGCCGAACCTGCCAGCCCGCCGGTCTCACAACCCGTGAACCCGTCATCCGGACCGCGTAACCATCCGATGGTTGATACCAATTACCGGATTCCGCCGGTCGCTCCGCCGCCGGTTAATGCGCCGCCCCGCCGGAATCTGGCTGGTCTTTGGGGCGTATTGTTCGCCCTTGCCTTTATGCTGATTATTTATCTGATGATCAAGGGCGGAAAGAAAGAGACGACTTCACAACAGGAGGAACAGACACGGAATGAGCAGCCGGAAACCCCTTCGTCAACGAAAAAAAGGGGGAAAAAGAAGCGGAAACAGCCGGTTGAGGATGTGGCCACTGATAGCCGTGTTAACGAGCGGACAAGTAGCGAAAGCAATGCTTCCGTTAAGCAGCTGCCACAACTGCCGGACTATGAAGAGTTACGGGATCAGGTGGGTCAGTACAAAGAGCAACCGGCGATGAAAAAAGGCAAATGGGGCCTGTGGCGCAACGAAAAGTGGTTTATCAAGCCGATTTACGACGACATTACGGTATTTGAAGACGGCCGCGCTACCGTAACCCTTGGCGGAGCGTCCTTTGAGATCGACCGGTACGGCAACCGGGTACGATAGAGGGTGCTGTTGTCAGTTCGATACCAGTGTCGTTTTAGGCAAGGCCGGCGTTCGTTGCCGGACGAGCAGGTTGCGGAACGAAATGCCGTCGCCGCCGGTCATTACACCGATGTGGTTACCCATAAAGTAGCGGAACGGGAAAGGACTGGTCGTTACCTCTTGCTTGTTAATATAGACATGCATCGTCGTACCGATGCGGCGGACTGCAAGGGTATTCGCTTCCAGTTTCACGCTGCGCTGCGGCGATGAGATGCCGCCCGGAAAATACCGGCTTGATACTTTTCCGTCAATCACCATACCAATGACCAGTTGGCCCTGATCGGTCAGACGGATCTGGCAATAATTAAGCGAATCGAGCATGCCAATCAGCAATCCGCCCTCCGGAATGGTGCCGGGTTTACCGATAATATCGACCTGGACAGTGAATGAGTCCGTTTTGTTAAGGTTAATATTTTCCGGCAGACTGATATAACTGTAGGCAAATCGCTTACTTTCAGGGTTTTGCCGGTGAATGGTGTAGCTGCCATTCTCAATAGCATAGGCATAATCGCCCTGAATACCCTGACGCCATGCATGCAGGTTGCTGGTAAAGTTTTCCCTGAATGCTACCGGAGTGGGTAACGGATTCGGATGCGGGGTTTCCGGGCTGATTTTTACTTTTACCCAGTGGCTGGATGCCGAGGAAATACCTGGGTCCTGCGCGTGGCCGGTTAATCCGGTTCCCAGTAAAAAGAACAATAAAAGGAAACGTTTCAGCATAGTACGTACGGTCTGTCTGCAAGCTGCCGGAAACGCAGCAAACGGCAAAATTAATGCCTGTGCGAAATACGACAACTTAAATTTAAGTCAGAATAGTACATAGTTCATTCTTTTGATGGGTAGTGAGCAAAAGAATGAGCTATGTCTAAAAGCAAACAGAGAAGACGATACTAGAAACGTATGTTGACGACGCCGACCAGCTGACCGGCCTGGAAGCCTGGAGCGAAGGAAACGCCGGCGTTATTCTTTTTGTAACTATGGTTACGGATGCCGCGGATGAGTGTCAGTGTCACATCCGTCAGCCAGATGGCGGCCGCCGCGCGGGTTGCCAGGTAATACCGGTGGTGGTACTGATTGGCTTCCTGGTAGTACGGTTCACCTTCCACCGCATTTTTCTGCTGGGTGTACAGCTTGTAAGCATCCTGAGCTTTAGGCTGCTGTTGCAACCCGTATAGCAGCAACCCGTAAAACCCAACCGTTACTAAAGGCCGGAGCCCAACCCTGAAAACCGGCTTATGCTGTTTATCCGTTTGTACAAACATGTTGCCGACGCCGGGTAGTACGGCCGATACCAGTGCCCATCCCGGACCGGGAGACCAGCGTTTTTTAACCTTTTGCCGGGTTGTATCCGTTTCTGTTACAGTCCTCTCTTTAGATTTAGACGTGTCAGCCTGTGTTTGGTAACTTTTATTAGCTGAATTACTCAAATCCGGGGAGGATAAGGTAACAGAAGATGGCGTAGTCTGGGGTAGAATTGCCCCTTTGTAACCGACAGGTTTAATATATACCGTTGCCCGGACTTCACCATTGAGCGTAAAGCCGTTCTCGCCGGCCCGCCAGATGATTTTTTTATCCGGCCCGGCCTCCACGTCAAGACCAAAATCGCCGGTAACAAACTCCTTCTTTACGGCCAATGCACCGCCGAAACGGCTTTCTACCTGAAAGTAAACGGAGTCGCCGGTCTGGATGGCATCAAGGTTATAGCGGATCTCAATACGATTCTGGCTGAGCGCCCTGGTCCGGACATTCGACACTGATTGCTGGCCAAACGCCAGCGTTGATATGCCGGTAAAAAAAAGTAGCAGGTAGATTAGTTTCATCATCAGGTTGTCTTCGGTCGGGTCGGGTAATCAGGGCTTTACGGTGATTTGCGTTGAGGTCTTGACGAGGTCATTACAGGAATTAGCCATCAGAATACTGACCGTATAGGTTCCCGCTTTCTGATACCCATACACAAACCGTTTACCGACGCGGTTCTGCCCGTCTCCCAAATCCCAGCCTACCGACCCGATTTCGCCCTTTTCGCCGGTCAGGTAAAATTCAACGGTGAGCCCTTCGGCAACGTAGGCAATGGTGGCCGACGGCTTTTCACAGACTTTAAAGGTGTTGCGTTCCAGGTTATAGGGTTCACATGCCTGTAAACCGGTCATAATCAACAGAAAAAAGAGATAGCGCTTATGCATCTGGCAGGAAATTAGCCTCAAATGTACAAAAACACAGGCATAGCAGCTCTAAAACACACAGTATCAACTATACCCGATTTACAAAATGGTAAAAAAGCAATATTTGGGCCAGGAATTCAGATTCGGTACGGGGAATTGAGCAAACGTAACGACTTTTTTGGCCTAAAAATCGCTAACTTAACCAGTCATTACCACATAGAACGATACTTAACCACTGTGTAACTGTGCGCTGGTCTGCTAAAACAAAACAGGAACTGGTAGCCGATATTCGCCGGCTTAGTAAAGAACTGGATGTTCTGAATACACTCGACGGATTACCCCGCTCATCGCAGGCATCAGCTTTTGATGTGCGCAATACCGTCGATCAACTGAATCTGATCGGCCTTACCGTTCAGTATGACGGGACACTGACCTATGCAAACCCGTATACATACCGGGTTACGGCATGGAGTCCTGAAGACATTATCGAAAAGGATTTTTTCAATACGTTGATTCCTGCATCAGAGCGGGATGCCCTACGGCTGGAATTTGCGGATGCCGTTAATCGGGGTGGGTTCTTCGAATCCAAGGAGATAGACCTGCTGACCCGTAGCGGGGCCCTGCGGCAGGTGCAGCTTAACTCATTTATTGTCAATAAAATAGCCGGCGATCTGGTATCATTTACGCTGATCGGCGAAGACGTAACCAATAAGCGGCGGGTGGCCTCGGCTCTGTCATTTTCCAATGCCCAGTTGCAGGATCTGGTCGATAATACCAGTGATTTGATCCAGCTGCTGACGCTCGACGGTAAGTTTATATTCGTTAACCGGGCGTGGAAAGAGGTATTAGGCTACAGTTCCGACCAGATTGCGGCCCTGAACCTGCGCGATGTCCTGCACCCGGATTATGTCGATATTACCTTCGACCGGCTGAAACGCATCCAGGACGGCGAGAAAATGCCGCATTTTGAGACCGTTTTCAAAAGTAAAAACGGTCGGACAATCTTTCTGTCAGGAAGCGTAAACTGTCGCTACGATCAGGGTCGCCCAACGGCTTTCCGCTGTATTCTTCACGATACGACCAGTAAAATCAGGGCCGAGAAAGCACAGAAGCTGTACTACAGCATTGCGAACTGGACCATGAATTCGCCGAATCTGGAGGATTTGTACAGCCGCATTCACCGCGAGCTGGGCAACATTATTGACGCCCGGAATTTCTTCATCGCACTTTACGATCAGAATAAAAAATACCTGCATTTCCCGTATTACATCGACGAATATTTCACGGGCAATATGCGGTTTACGAAGCGACGGCTTGGGACCGGTTTGACCGAATATACAATCCGGGCAAATAAACCGCTGTTTTTGTACGAAAAAGACATCCGGCAACTGGCCGACGATCACGAAATTGACCTTTACGGGCAGAAACAACCCAAAGTGATGCTTACCGCACCGCTCCGGATTGACGACCAGATTACGGGAATTATCGGGGTGAAGTCGTACGCTGATGAGCGGAAATACGGCCCCCGCGACCTCGAACTGCTGGAGTTTATTTCCGGTCAGGTAGCGCTGGCCATCGCCCGGAAACAGGACGAAACGGCGCTCGATAAGCAGAATGCACGGCTGAATGCCATTTTCGACAGCAGTACGTATCTGATATGGTCGGTTAACAAGGCCTTGCAACTGACGTCGTTCAACAAGAACTATACGCGCCTGATTGAACATCACCTGGGCAAAACGCCGGCGCTGAACCTGACCACCAACCAGCTTGGCTGGCGCATGATCGGCGATGATAACCGCAGAATGCTGGCCGAACGCTATAAACAGGCGTTCCGGGGGATACCGCAGAACTTTGAACTGCATTTTGAAACCGACAAGGGGGAAACCTGGCTTGAGTTCCACCTTAACCCGATCCTGCTCTCCGGCGGAGTTATCGAAGAAGTATCAGGCATTGCGCGTGACATTACCAACCGGAAACGGGCGCAGCTGAGCATGCAGCAGAGCGAAGAGAAGTTCCGGGGAATTTTTGAAAACCTGCAGGATATCTACTGCCGCGTCGACCACGATGGCCGGATCACGATGATCAGCCCGTCGGTCTTTAAACGGATGGGCTACACAACCGACGAGGTGATGGGGCAGGACGTCAACCAGTTCTTTGTCGATAAGTCGGTGTTGCGGCATGCCATCGTCCGGCTGCGTCAGAATCATAGTCTCCGGAACTTTGAGGCTACCATGCGCCGCAAGGACGGAACCGAACGCCAATTCATGTTCAATATGTTGCTGTTGCAGGACGAGCACGGCGAGTACAACGTCATTGCTGCGCTGGCCCGCGACATTACCGAACTGAAACGGCAGTCGGCCGAGCTGGTGAAGGCCAAGGAAGAAGCCGAGCGTTCGCTGAAGGTGAAAGAACGGTTCCTGGCCAACATGAGCCACGAAATCCGGACGCCGATGAACGGGGTGATCGGTATGATTGATCTCCTGATTGATACGCCGCTCAACAGCGAACAGCATGATTATGTCCGGACCATCAAACGGTCGTCGGAGACGTTGCTGAATATCCTGAACGATATTCTTGACTTGTCGAAAATTGAAGCCGGTAAAATGGTCCTGCACGAAGCACCGATTGCGTTCCGTGAGGTATTCGATAAGCTCATTGCGTTGTTCGGGCAGCAGGCAGCCACAAAAGGCAATACGCTGACCTACCATCTGCCGGCCGAATTACCAACGTATGTTATTGCTGATCAGACACGTCTGCTCCAGATCCTGTCGAACCTGACCTCAAACGCCATCAAGTTTACCGAGCATGGTTCAGTGCGGGTTGAGGCGTCGCTGGTAAGTAAGAAGGGCAAATTTAACCGCATCAAGGTGGAGGTCAAGGATTCGGGTATCGGTATTTCGGCCGAAAACCTGAAACTGCTCTTTAACTCGTTCAGTCAGGTCGATAATTCGTCGCGCAAGTCGTTTGGCGGTACCGGCCTCGGGCTTGCTATTTCGAAAGAGCTGGCGCACCTGATGAAAGGCGAGGTTGGCGTGGAGTCGGAAGTAGGCATGGGCAGTACGTTCTGGTTTATCATTGAGCTGAAAGAAACCGCCATTGCGCCAACCGTTACGGCGGCCGAAGCGGGCGAAATGACCCTGATCAATTTCTTCAAAGACTATCATCCGGATGTGTTGCTGGTCGATGATAATGCCGTTAACCGGAAGGTCGCCAGCGAAATCCTGCGGAAGTCGGGCTGCGTGGTGACCACGGCGGGCAGCGGGCCGGAAGCCATTGAGAATGTACGTAAACGGAGTGTCGATGGTACAATGTTCGACATGGTGTTTATGGATATTCAGATGCCGGACATGGACGGTGTCGAAACAACGCGTAACCTGCGGGAGCAGTTCGGCAAGAGTCTGCCAACGATTGTGGCGATGACGGCTTACTCAATGCGCGAAGACCGGGAGCGCTTCCTGAGTCAGGGACTGGACGATTACCTGGCCAAACCGATCCGTGCCCAGAGTCTGATTGCCAAGGTAAAGGAGATTGTCGATGCATCGAGCCAGAAAAAGCAGGACGTAGCACTTCAGCAGAAGCATCAGGAGATTGCCCAGCAGATGATTCTGCCAATTATCGATCCTGAAATTCTGGGGCAGTTGCGCGATCTGGGGGGACAGGAGCTGGTCGATTCCATTTTCGAAGAGTTTGTCAACGAAGCCACTGAACTGGTCAACGGAGCTAACGACGCCTTTGCGCTGGGCGACATTCCGACGGTGAAAAGCAACCTGCACACGCTGAAAGGCAGTGGGGGAACGATCGGCGTTTCGCGGGTAGCGCATATCGCCAAGGAAGCCGAAGGAAAACTGAAAGTAAACGATACCAGCCTGCTGGCGCAGGAGTTAACCGAATTAACAAAGGCGTTTGACGAATTTCTGAGGCAATACCAGCAATTAATCCAGTAGGGGCGACCCCACGTGGTCGCCCAAATCATACAACAGCCCAAATCATACAACGGCCCAAATCAAGCCCCGGGGCAAATCATGCACCGGCCCAAATCATGCACCGGCCCAAATCAAGCAACAGCGCAATAAAAAGGGCGACCACGTGGGGTCGCCCGTACGTGGAGCGCGGAGCCTTAAATTTCTTTCAGTTCCAGTTTGCGCCAGCGGACTTTGATGCCGCCGCCGTCGTGAATTTGCAGGGCAACAGAACCGTTGGCGGCACCGATTTTGGCGTCGGTCATATCAACCATTGGTTTGCCGTTGAGCCATGTCTGTACGTGATCACCTTCTACGCGGATACGCATGGTGTTCCACTCGCCGGCTTTCAGGATAGTTTCTTTTTCGTCCGGAATCTGAACGAGCCAGCCGCGGCCGTATGATTCGTAGATGCCGCCGGTGTCGTGGTTTGGCGGAGCTACTTCCACCTGCCAGCCGCTGATTTTGGTGCCCTCAATCGTTGAGCGGAAAAAAACGCCGCTGTTGCCGTTGGCTTCCTGCTTGAACTGAACAGAAAGGTCAAAGTTTTTGTAGAATGCTTCGGTCGCCAGGTAGCCATAGCCTTTATCAGGGCCGCTTTCGCAGATTAGTTCACCGTTGTCGACATACCATTTTTCGGTCCCGTATACTTTCCAGCCGGTCAGATCTTTACCGTTGAATAAGCGGATCTTTTTAGCAGGCGCCATGCTCAGACCCATCAGCGCTACTGCCAGCATCAATACGAATTGTTTCATACCATCGTGTTTTTTACAAAAGCGAGTTCGAAACAACTTTACTGATTCTTTTCAGTAAAAACAACTCAGGGGCAACGGGAATCCGGATTTCAAGTTTACTAAAAAGTGAATGTGTGTTATTTTAACTTAACTTTTGCTAATTTTAGATACTTATTGCCCACATAGACGCTTTAGTATAGGAAAGCGTTACCCAAAAAGACAGCATGCATAGAACAACACGTGGATTTCCGGTCTTGTTTATCGACGACAATTCAGCGGTGATCGAAGTCGCAGACCGTGCCATGAAAAAGGTATTTCCGGAAGCGAATGTAGTCTACATCCAGTCTGTAGAGAGCGCAAAGACGTATCTGGAAAAGCCGGAAAATATTGCTTATGGTGTTTATCCGAAGCTTATTCTACTGGATATTCACCTGCCCGACCGTACTGATGGCTGGTATTTGCTTGATTTTCTGCGCAATCACCCGAAATGGCGGCTGACGCCGGTGGTGATGCTGACATCGTCTGACGACGACATGGATGTACTGGAATCGTACCGTCAGGGAGCATCTTCGTTCATCGGTAAGCCTGACAGTTATATTCACTGGCAAGACTGTCTGCGGGCTATCCGGAATTATTGGTATGATGCTGTAAAAACGGTGTAGACCGTTGGCACGGTCCGGGCAGATGACGTTTACCGGGAGGCGTTCAGTAACTTTTTTGTCCCGCACGATAACAGTTTAGGTTCATCTTGACCTATGTTTTGCCGACTGTTATATATTTGTTAATATACGCATTCAAACGATTAACGTTTTGTCGCTTTCTGATGATCAATCTCCGCTTTTTCAGGTCGACCTGACTAACTGCGAGCGGGAGCCCATTCATATGCCCGGCCGCATCCAGGCCCATGGTTTTCTTGTTGTAATCCGGCCGGATGATTTCGTCATAGTACAGGCCAGTGAAAATACCCATATTTTATCGGGCGTACCGGTTGAGGAACTGATCGGAAAGCGGGTGGATGCATTGCTGGCCAATACCGATGTGAACGGGGCCAATCTGCTGGAACTGATTAATGTTGCGCTGCGCAACCGGCAACCGGATTCGCTGAATCCGTACCGGCTGGAAATCAATAACGAGCCGACCAATGTTATCCTGCACGTACATGACGGCGCGTTAGTGCTCGAATTTGAGCCCACCGATGATCAGTCGAACGGTTTTCTGCTACAGCAGCGGGTGGCTCAGGCCCTTGCTGATGTTCAGGCGAGCCGTACGATGAATGAACTGCTGAGCAGCGCGGCCCGTAAAGTAAAAGACCTGACCGGCTACGACCGCGTTATGATCTACCGCTTCAGCGAGGACTGGCACGGGCACGTAGTCGCTGAAGAAAAAGAAGACGATCTGGAGCCGTTTCTGGGACTTCATTATCCGGCTTCCGACATTCCGCGGCAGGCCCGCGAACTATACAAAATCAACCTTGTCCGCTGTATCACCGACGTTAATCAGGTAAGTGTACCGATTTATCCGGTGTTATATGCCGACCGGAAACGCCCCTTTGACCTGACGCATTCGGTGCTGCGGGCTGTATCACCGATCCATATTGAGTACCTGAAAAACATGGGCGTGCAATCGTCCATGTCGATTTCGCTCATGTACCGGGGCGAACTGTGGGGACTCATTGCCTGTCACCATTACTCGCCGCGTTTTATCGACTACCCAACGCGGATGTCTGCCAAATTTATTGCTCAGTTGCTGTCGGCGTCGCTTGAATTCCGGAAAAACGAGGATGACATGGCCTACTGGCGTCAGATCCGGAATCAGGAGCAGGTGTTGCAGGAGCAAATGCTGCGCGACTGGGACATCAAAAAAGGGTTGCTGAACCATGCCGTTACGGCGCTGGATATTAATTCTGCCATTGGTGTTGCGCTGTCCGTAAACGGAGAAATCCATTCGCTGGGGCAGACGCCTTCTCATGAACAGGTGAAGCGGATAGCGGACTGGGTAAAAGCTGCGACAAATGACACCATGTTTCAGACCAGCCAGTTGCCGAATATGTTTGCTGAAGCGGAGGCTTACCGGGAGGTGGCGTCAGGGCTGCTGGTAATCGAATTGTCACGGGAGCTGGATGAATACATTTTGTGGTTTAAGCCGGAGCGCATTACGCAGGTTGACTGGGCAGGGAACCCCGATAAGCCGGTGACTGTCGATGCATCGGGCGAAGCACGGATCAGTCCGCGGAAAAGCTTTGAAAAATGGACACAGGAGGTCAGGAATCAGTCGGAGCCCTGGCGGGAGGTCGAAATTGCTACGGCGCTCAAGCTGCGGGAGGATATTCTGCAGATTATTAACCAGAAGGCCAATCAGATCCGGATTCTGAATGAACAGCTCCGGGTGGCTTATGAAGAGCTGGACGCTTTCAGTTACACAGTGTCGCATGATTTAAGGACACCGCTTTCGTCGGTAAAAAGCTATTCGGAAATTATACTGGAAGAATACAGCGACGAACTGAACGATGACGTACAGGATCTGCTGACCAAAATTATTGCTGCTTCCGACCGGATGACATCCCTGATCCGGAACATTCTGCACTATTCCCGCATGGGCCGTACCGAGCTGAATGCGCAGGAAGTAGACATGGGATCGATGCTGACGATGCTGCGGGAAGAAATTATAGCTACTGAGAAAGGGCGCTCCCTGCAGTTTATTATTAAAAATACCCCGCCTATCTATGGTGACCAGACCATGGTATTACAGATCTTCAGTAATTTGCTGTCGAACGCTGTAAAATACACGCGGGATAAACAACCGGCCGTCGTAATTGTTGATGGTATAGCGCATGACCGTGAAGTGACCTATTCGGTCGAAGATAACGGCATCGGAATTGACATGCGGCAGGCAGGCAGAATGTTCGAGCTGTTTAAACGGCTGGAAAATGCGCAGGATTTTGAAGGTAGCGGTGTCGGACTGGCCATCCTGAAACGGATTCTGGGCCGGCACAACGGAAAGGTCTGGTTTGAAAGCGAGCCTAACCGGAAGACTACCTTTTACGTGTCATTCCCTAAACTGGTTTAACTAAAGGGAGGTATTAACAGAAGAAGACCATGCTGGATGTACTTTATATTGAAGACAACAAGGATGAAATCAGCATCTTTGCCCGGCTATTGAAGAAAATAGAGCAACCGTATACCTTTCAGCTGTTCCAGACCGGCGGGGAGGCCCTGAATTATTTGCTTGAGCAAGGTCCGTTTGAGGGGCAGTTAACCTTTCTGCCTAAACTGGTAATGGTTGATCTGAACCTGCCCGGCCTGAACGGATTCGAGGTATTACAGCAATTAAGGGCCCATAAACGGACAAAATACCTGTCGATTGTGGTGTATAGTACTTCAGAAAGTCCCTCCGATATACGCCGGGCCTATGAACTGGGGGTAAATGCCTATGTCATTAAACCAGGAGGGTACCGGGCGCTGAGTCAGACCATGCAGCGGGTACTGGATTTCTGGGTGAATGAAAACCGCGTTAACCCGCATCCGGGCCGCGCTTAATTACGAAATGTTATGTCTGTTTTAGCAAGATTAAAAGAGGAAACAAAATCGCTGCACGAAATGACGGAGGCACTTCTGCTGGGCCCCCGCATTATGTCCGGTGAGCTGACGCTGACTGACTATAAGCTGCTGCTGGCGGTTAATGTTGCCTTTCATGCCCCGCTGGAGGCAGCTATCCGGGAGTATGCCGGCTTTTTTGCCGGCTATGAGCCTGTGCAACGCCGGAAAACCCCGCACTTGCTGACAGATATTAAAGCGATAGACGACGAATTGCCGGAAATCGATATGGATTTCTTCCGGTCGTGGACACCTTATCAGCTGTTAGGGGCGACGTATGTGGCCGAGGGGTCAACACTTGGAAGCCGGTTTATCAGTAATGCGCTCAAAAAAAACCATAATCTGCCGGAGGCCGCACAGCATTCCGTTTTTTACGAAGGGTATGGCCCTGAAACCGGAAGCCGGTGGCAGACATTCAGAGGCTTTTTACCGGAGCTGGCCAGCGGCCACGAAGATGACGTTGTGGACGGCGCACTGACGGCCTTCCGGACATACCGCGAACTTTTTCTGTCACTTTCTGCACCTGTTGCCTAACCTGAATGTCAAGCCTGATTATGAGTTTGCGCCAGTCTGTCTTAGTATACGATGATGATGCCGATATGCGGGAGTTAGTACCCAGAGTATTGCGGAAACAGTATGATGTCATTACGCAGTCGCGTTTGCAGGACGTCGTAGCTGAAGTCCGGCATCTCAAACCAGACTTAATCCTGATGGACTATTACATGCATAGTTCAGACAGCAGTGAGGTAATCCGGACGCTGAAAAACGATCCGGCAACAAAAGACATTCCCATTATTTTATTCTCAAGCCATAAACACGGCGACCGTCTGGCCAATGAGCTAAGGGTAGACGGTTTTCTGGCCAAGCCGTTTTCCCTCAACGGTATCCGGACCTGTGTGGCTGATATGCTGGAACGTATGCCGGTTCCGCTCAGTCAGTCGCGCTGACCCCACTCCGGAAGGCGCTATTTCTTCCGTTCACATTCTGTTAAGAACCATTAACAAGCTGTTAACAACTGGATTTGGAAATTATCCCGTTAATTGTGCTGTTATTCCCATGGTTTATGAACAGAAGCGAATTTTTACGGGCCTTTGGCCTGATAACCACCGGAGGAGTAGCTATGAACCTGCAATCACTGAAACAAATCACTGATCCGTTTGACAAGACGGAGACGATGCCAGTATTGTTTATCGGCCACGGATCGCCGATGAACGGTATTGAACATAATGCATTCAGCCAATACTGGGCGAAGCTTGGTAAGGAAATTCCGGCACCAACGGCGGTATTGGTTGTCTCGGCGCACTGGCTGACACGGGGTACCCACGTGACGGCGATGGAGCACCCTAAAACGATCCACGATTTCGGCGGCTTTCCGCAGGAACTCTTTGCAGTGCAGTATCCGGCGCCCGGCAGTCCGGCGCTGGCCCTTGAGACGCAGCAGCTGATTAAATCAACACCTGTCGGGTTAGACCACGAATGGGGTCTCGACCACGGTACCTGGACGATTGTACGTCACATGTATCCGCAGGCTAATATCCCTGTCTTACAGCTTAGTATCGATTTTTATAAGCCGGCTCAGTATCATTATGATCTGGCGAAAGAACTGGCCGCGCTCCGGAAAAAAGGCTTACTGATCATCGGTAGCGGAAACATGGTGCATAACCTGCGGATGGTGGCCTGGAATAAACTGAACGAACCGGAATACGGCTTCGACTGGGCGCACGAGATGAATACCCTGTTTAAAAAGCACATTACAGAAGGCACCCACAAACCGCTGATTCAGTATGAGTCGATGGGACAGGCCGCGAAACTGGCCATCCCGACGCCTGATCATTATTACCCGCTGATGTATACGCTTGGCCTGCAGGACAAAAATGATGCGGTCTCGTTTTTCAACGACCGTGCCGTTGGCGGCTCCCTGACCATGACATCTGTAAAAATCGGCTGACAACGCATTACATAAAACCCTGTAATACACAAAAATCAACCAATCACAATGAAAATGAAACAACTTGCCCTTGCTTTCGCGGCTGCTATCCTGTTGGCCGGAACATCTGCTTCAGCAGCAACAACAACCCCTGCCGGCATCGTAAAAAAAGCCAGAAAAGCCACCACGTACACCGTTGACGTGTCGAAAAGCAGCATCGGCTGGAATGCGAAAAAAGTAGGCGGAGAGCACAGCGGTACGGTTAATTTTTCGAAAGGTGAGCTGATCCTGGATGGCAGCAAACTGACCGGCGGCAGCTTCGTGGCTGACATGACGTCGATCAAAGACACCGACATTACGAACGAAGGTATGAATGGCCGTCTGGTTGGTCACCTGAAATCAGATGATTTCTTCTCGACCGAAAAGAACCCGACCTCTGCCTTTAAAATCACAAAAGTTGCGCCGATTGCCGGCGCTGCTGCCGGTGCACCAAATTATACGGTATCGGGCGACCTGACGATTAAAGGCATCACAAAACCGGTAACGTTCCCTGCCGTTGTAACGGTATCGGGTAACACGGCTGAAGCTTCTGCTAAAGTAGAAATCAACCGCGTTGATTATGACATTAAATACCGCGCTGCCATCATCGGTACGGCTGCTGACAAAATCATTGACGATAAGTTTACACTGGACCTGAAAATGGTAGCCGGTAAGTAAGCCGGATAGGCTGAATGCTGGATACTTGTAGTGGTGGCACGACTCAAAGTCGTGCCACCACTTTTTTTATAACCCCACGAAATAATCGTAGCCGCGTTCGTGCCAGAAGTCGCGGGGGCGCTGATCGGTAAAAAAGATACGACCGATGCGCTTCAGATTTTTAACGCCGTATTTTACCGGAATCAGTAGCCGCAACGGAGCGCCGTGCGGACCGGTAAGGGGCTGTCCGTTCATTTCGTAGGCCAGTAGTGTCTGGGGGTGCAGGGCACTTTCAATGTCCAGCCCCACATAATAGCCACCGTTGGGCGTTTCCAGCCCGACATACTGATACCAGTCTTCTGCCGATTGGGCCGGATGGCCGCTGCGGGTCCCGACCCCGTATTTTTCGACAAAGTCAACGAAGCGGGCGCCGCCCCAGTGCTGGATCTGGCTCCAGCCCTCGACGCACTTAAACTCAATCACCTGCTCTACTTTCGGCAATGACCTGATGTCTTCCATCAAGAGCGTAAAGCTCCGGTTGGCCTCTCCCGTAGCGGTTTGCTCGATTTTGAGCGACCAGGTGGCCGGATCAAAATCACCTTTCATCCCATCCGATCCGTTGACCCGCACCTTTTTGGCGGCCTCATCCAGCGGAAAAGTAGGGGCCAGGTGGCTGTGGCTCAGAAACAGGCTGGCAATGGCTTCGTTACCCCCCAGCACCGCCCGGAACGTTTTGGGCAGGCCGTTGACTTTCGGTTCTCGCTGAATCCATTTCCAGACGCCGAACGGCACCAGGCTGGCTGCACCGAACAGGGCAAATGCCTTGATGGTGCGTCGCCGGATCTGCTGCACCGTAGTCAGTTCTTCGCGTGGGGGCAGGTCAGGCGTCTGTTCGTTCTGATTTTCCGGCGTTTCCATAATCAATTACATCAAAACCTGCGACCATACTCCGGAAATTGTTCCAGCCGGCGCGGATGACCTGTAGAATGTGTACAACAAAAAAAAGAAGATACCCCATCGTCAGCGCAAAGTGAATGACCCGCGCGGACGTATACCCGCCAAACAGCCACGTTACCCACGCAAACTGAATGGGCTTGTAAATGGCCAGACCGGTAAGCAGTGACCCCAGCCCCATCAGAATTACGCCCGAGTAGGCAATTTTCTGAGCGGCATTGTATTTCGTTTGCAGCGGGGGAAGCTTACGGATTCCCAGATCATGCAGCACCACCTCCCACGCCTCCCTGAACGAGTGGCGGTCGGGCATCAGGTAGCGCCATTCGCCCGAAACCCATGTATAGCCCACATAAAACAGCCCGTTGATCATAAAGAGCCACATGAATACAAAGTGCCAGGCCATGCCTTCGGCCAGCCGCCGCCGGAGTTTCAGGGCAATAAAGAGCCAGTCAGGAAAAAAATTGACCAGTACCCAGTCGCCCACCTGAATTTTATAGGGGTGCCAGGCCCAGTAAATCAGCAGCCCGCTCCAGATCATGATGCCCAGCAACGGGAAGTTGACCCAGTGAAACCACCGGATAGCCAGCGGGTGTTTATTTTCGATGATCCGCTTCATTATTCATTCATTTTAATACCTGCACCTCAACAGCTGAACTGTCATACACGCGGTGGGTGGCTTTCTGAAAGTCTGTTTCATCGGCCTTAAAAATGTTCGGCACGAATTTTTGCGGGTTGCGGTCGATGAGCGGGAACCACGTACTCTGCACCTGAATCATAATGCGATGGCCTTTTTTGAAGGTATGCAGCACATCCTGCACCCGGAAATTTACGTCGGTCACTTTGCCGGGCTCAAACGGCTCCGGCTTCTCAAACGAGTTCCGGAAACGGCCCCGCATCACCTCTGAACGCACCATTTGCTGGTAATTGCTCAGGTGAACGGTTTTGTTTGGCATGTAGGCATGGTCTGGTTCGTCGGCCGGATACACGTCGATCAGTTTTACCACCCAGTCGGCGTCGGTGCCGGTGGTACTGACCTTTAATTTAGCCGTAATCTCGCCGCCGAGTGTCATGTCTTCGGTCAATGGCTCGGTCTGGAAAACCAGTACATCGGGCCGGCGGGCCGCAAATCGCTGATCTTCCGACATGTAGTTGAACGGCGTAAAACCCATCATTTCGGCATAGTTTTCGCTGCTGGGTACGGGCTTCATCGGATCGCTGATAAACTCTGAAAAGGCATTGCCTGCGCTGTTAGCCAGTTTACCGGTTGAAGACAGGTAGAACGTCAGGTTCTGTGCCTCTTTAGCCGGCCATTTATCAAAGGTTTTCCACTCTTTTTTACCCGTATCAAACAGGTACGCGTCCGGTAAACCGGTTTTGCCGTCGCCCGCGCCTTTCAGGAAGTGGTTAAAGAATTTCGCTTCGATATTGCGCTGGTAGAAGGTAGCGATGCTGTCGCCGAAATACACGTTGCTGTGCAGGGTATGACCGGTTTCGGCCGACCAGCGACCGTGACCGAACGGTCCCATTACCAGGGTATTATACGTATTCGGGTTATTCTTTTCGATGGTTTTGTAGACGTTCAGCGGCCCATACAAATCTTCGGCATCGAACCAGCCACCGACCGTCATTACGGCATGTTTAACATTTTTGAGGTGGGGCAGGATGCTGCGTTTCTGCCAGAATTCGTCGTAGTTCGGGTGCTCTACGGTTTCCTGCCAGTAGAAGTTGTCTTTGTAATATTTATCCGCGTTTTTGAGTGGCCCCAGATCATACTGCCACTGATAGCCGTCTTTAGTGCCGGTTTGGATAAACCCATTGTTATACCACGCCTCCGTGGTTGGTTTCGGATGTTGCAGGCCAAAAACAGGGTAGGTGAAAATGTACGACTGGATAAACGCGCCGTTATGGTGGAAATCGTCAAAGAAAAAGTCAGAGACCGGTGCCTGGGGTGAAGACGCTTTCAGGGCAGGGTGCGCGTCAACGGCTCCGGCCACGGTATAAAAGCCAGGGTAGGAGATACCCCATTGACCGACGCGGCCGTTATTAAATTTCACGTTTTTGAGCAGCCACTCAATGGTGTCAAATGTATCGGAGCTTTCGTCCGGTGAACCGGCTGTTGCTGCTGGCGCAGGTGCTTTTTTGCTGCCCTTTTTCGCCGGAACCGGGGCAGGATCAGGAATATTGGGTGTCATGTTGGTCCAGGTACCTTCCGACATCCAGCGGCCGCGAACATCCTGATAGACAAAGATGTATTTGTCGCGCATCAGGGTTGGCGACGGGCCGAGGCGTTGCGGATACTGATCGGGGCCGTAGGGAGCGACGCTGTAGCAGGTGCGCTGCATCAGAAACGGGTAGGTATTGGTCGCCGACGCATCTTTCGGGACATAGACAGCCGTGTGCAGTTTAGTGCCGTCGCGCATCGGAATCTGGTACTCAAATTTCTGGTACGTATCCCGTATAAAAGTAGTTTGGGCAAAGGTGCTCAGGGCTGCCAGGCAGCTCATGAGTGTCAGGAAGTAACGATTCATGTGTTGACGATAAAATTTACAGCAATTTCTGCAAAGTCAGCCACAAAAACACCAATGCCCGTGCGTAGATTAGGGAATATGCTTCTTAGGTTGGTGTGTCAGTGTCGGCCGGTTTTACCCAGACTTCCATATTATCTAATGTCATTGGTCCGAACTGCGTGACGAAAGCAACGTCGGCGGCGTCGCGGCCATAGGCCACGCTGATGCGGTTGCCTTTCGGAACGGCCTGCGTCGCGTCGAACGTATACCAGCGGCCATTGACAAATGCCTCAAACCAGGCATGCAAATCCATGGGATCAAGCTCATGCAGGTATCCGACGACCATGCGCGCCGGAATATTCAGGCTCCGGCAAAGGGCAATGCCCAGGTGCGTAAAGTCGCGGCAAACACCAATGCGGTTTTCCAGCGTTTCGAGGGCTGATGTCTGGGCATTGCTGGTACCGTATTGATAGGTAATCTGTTCGTGAATCCATTTCCGGATTGCCTCCGCCTGATTGTATCCCGGCAACAGCCCTTCGACAATAGCCGCTGCCTGCTTGGCGATGGCCGGTTGGTCGGACGGGCAGTAGCGGCTGGCAAGCAGAAAGCCCAGGATGTCGGTTGGTAACTCCTGAACGGGTGTATAGGGTCCGCCGACGGCTACATCAATATCATCAGCCGTTTCGGCCTGCGTTGAGGTGCTGACCGTAAACGGCCCGGCCGGAACCACCAGTCGCTGGCAGAGATTACCGTATGTATCAGTGAATTCGGTGACGGGAACAACGGGATCGATCAGGTATTGATCACTGACGATCCACTGGGCATCGCCCGAGCGCGGGCGTAGCATGAGAATAATGGGAACGTCGGCTTCGGCCGTAAACCGCAGCTCGCACCCTGCCTGTATTTTCATAACGTATCGTGAATGTCTGTTCGTAGAGACGCAATATCTTGCGTCTCCTGTTGCTATAAGCCCGGCTGCGTCTTCCGGGTATCCGTTAATACAATAAAGATTGACAGAATCTTCATTGGACACAGAGGAGTAACTGTTTAGCGGAAGAATTGTTAGAAAAAATAAAAATTTTCAGGAAAGGCAGACATACATGAGAGGTGTGTAATTTCATTACTTGCCTTTTTTGACTTTCTTCCCGGATTTTTGTTAATTAGGAAAGTGCAAAAAAACCTTTTAAAAGCATTACAACCTTACCTTAGCTATGAAAGCAATCTGGAATAATACCGTGCTCGCCGAAAGCAGCGACACCGTTGTTGTGGAAGGGAATCATTATTTCCCGGCTGACTCTGTCAACAGCAACTATCTGACCTCAAGCCGTACGCATACGACCTGCCCGTGGAAAGGGGTAGCCTCATACTATACGCTCACGATCGACGGAAAAACCAATCCCGATGCGGCCTGGTTTTATCCGGACCCTAAGCCGGCCGCCGGACAGATCCGTGACCGCGTCGCTTTCTGGAAAGGCGTTCAGGTAGTTGATTAATGTAAAATGTATAATGGACAATGATGTGGGTAGCAGCTGCGTGTCTGCCAATCACCAGCATGTATTAGTCATTGTCCATTATACATTAATTATTACCCATTAATTAAAAGTCGATTTTGTAGTAGAATACCGGCAGGAAACCGAGCTGGTATTCCTGTTTGATAAAGGATCCGTCGGGCTGCGGCGCGTAGCTGAGGGTCAGTACGTTCTGAATGCCTAATACATTGACCAGATCGACGGCAATCGTATGGGTAACCTTCCGGCGGTTGTTTTTATAGTCCAGTTTTACGTCGAAGCGGCGGTATGGGGCAAACTGAAGGGTGTTTCGGGTGGCATCGGCATAGACGATCTCCTGCGCTGCCTGTGAAGCCTGCTGATCGACAGGACCGTACCAGCGCCCGCCCACAGCCGTATATTTAGCACCCACATTCAGGCTGTTACGCCGCTTTGCATTCCGGCTGAGAATAAATTCCTTCGCCACTAAAGTATTAAAGGCATACCGGCCGTTGAAATCGGTATTGCGCAGCACACCGTCGGATCCCTTGTATTTCGCATCAAACAGCGAACCGGTTACCAGAAAATAATAGCCGTCGCTGAAAAACTTCTCAAGCGTTAGTTCGGCACCATAGTTCCGGCCGGTTCCGGTATTACTCAGCTCACCGGGGAAAATCCGGGAAAAGGCCGCACCGGTATTCAGGATCGAGAACGAACTCCGGATTTTTTCAACCGGTACATTAAACAGGTGCTGGTAATAAGCCTCCAGTTTCATCCGCATGTTGCGGCCCAGCAACCGGTCATACGCCGCAACGTAATGCCAGCTTTTGGTCAGGCCCATCCCCTTATTGAGGGCCAGCAGGGGGCCGGTTGTCGACGAGGACCATAGCGGAATCGACTTGTAAAAATAGGTATAGGCCGGCTGTATCTGGCTGTGCAGACCAGCCGCAAGGCTGATTTTCTGCCGGTTCGGCAGTTCCTGAACCAGCCCGATCCGTGGCTCAACCGGTGAAAAGCTGTTGTTGTTCAGCGAGAAATACGTGCTGGTCAGGCCGGCGCTTAGCGTCAGCTTTTCGGTCAGGTTCGAACGCCACTGGATATACGGCTGCAGCAGGATCGCTGAGGTTCCGGTATTCCATCGGGTACGCCACGGCTGAATCTGCGGCGCAGTGTTTGGCTGGGTAACCACCACGCGGGTGCTGTCGTGGAAACTGAAAAAATACTGATCGGCATTAAGGCCCGCTTTCAGGATATTACGCGGGTTGATTTTATGGTTAATGGCCAGCGAGGCAGAGACCTTATTCTCCCGGAAGAGGTAGTCGAGAATCGGTACTTTCCGGTCAATGACATACCGGTTGTTCTGCACCAGTGGTCTGCCATCGGTACCGTTCCGGATAAACAGATAGTCGTGGTTAGCGTCCTGTACGTTGCCGGATGCAGCCAGTGTTGCTTTGACGAACGTTCTGCGGCTCAGTGCTTTGTCGTAGGTAATGCCGGTCACAAACATGTTTGATGTGTAGTACTGGTCGCGGTCGTTCTGACCGAAAATGTTCCGGTCGGAAACTTCCTGATTGCTGATCAGAATATCGATGGTACTGGTGCCGCCAAAGCCCCAGAACGCCAGCCGGCCGGCATCCTTACCGGTTTTGGTTTTCAACGGGAAGTGTAACCGGAAAGATGCGTCCTGATACGACGGTACCGCCTGTGTACCAATATCAATACCGGCTTTGCTGAACAGCCACAGATTGGCGTAGCGGTACGTAATGAGGTACGAAGCGCCGGATTTTTTGGACAAAGGACCTTCCAGCAATCCTTCGGTGCCGAGAAACCCGAATTGCAGCGAGCGCTGGTGTTTTTCATTATTCCCGTTCCGTAGTTTAAGGTCGAATACCCCGGCAATGCCGTTGCCATACTCGGCCGGAAACGCGCCGGTGAAAAAATCAGAATTGGCGAGGGTGTTATTACGGATGATACTTACGGGTCCGCCCGTGGTGCCTGGAATAGCAAAGTGGTTGGGGTTGGGAATAGAAATGCCCTCAATGCGCCACAAAACGCCGCTTGGGGAGTTGCCGCGGATTACGATGTCATTGCGGGAGTCATCAGCGCCCTGCACACCGGCAAAATTAGAGGCCATCCGGGCCGGTTCGCCGCGGCTGCCGGCATACCGGTCTGCTTCGTCGACGGTAAACTGACGGGCCGAAACAATGGCCATCTCATTGCGGGCATCGCCGGTGCGCTGTGCTTTTACGGTGACGGTAGCCAGTTCGTTGATCGCTTCGTCGAGCTCAATGTCGAGAATGGTTTCGCGGCCGGCATCGACGATAATGTTGTTCAGCAGCGCATCCTTATAACCGACAAGGGAAATCCTGACCGTGCGCCGGCCGACCGGTACGCCCGTAATGCGGTAACGGCCAAGACTATCGGCCACGGCACCCTGTTGCTGGCGGCTGCCGTCGGTAATAAGAACAGTTGCCCCGGCAAGCGGATACTTAGATTCTTTATCGAGAATACGGCCACGGATGGTTTGTGTGGGCTGGGCAATTACTGCAGAGGCCAGCAGGTAAAAGAGAACCAGTAGATAATGTTTCATTTTCAGGTGATTAGTGGAAAAGGATAATTCTAATAAATTCGGCGGCCGCGTTTACATTATTTTCGTCATGCACACGTTTAGTTCATGTATAAAAAAAGGCTGATTGCTCATTAAATAATAAAATTCAGAAAAAAATACTTGCCGGATGGTTGATTATCAGCACTCTGTCCGTCGTACAGTGAAAAATTAGTAAAAAAACGTGATTATATGCGTTACCTACGGGCTAAATGCAGGTCTTAATGTCACAAAACCGAAATATAGTACACTATGCTGTACGGATATCAACCTCATGAATTACCGTCATCGGCCACACAAAAGGCGCTGATTGATTTCAGACAGGAATTTGACGAACTGTGCCGCCGGCATGGTGTCGAAAACTACCTGTTTAAGTTTGATTGGGTCTGCCCGGATACCGGCCGGTATTATGAACCGATTGCCATTAAAGCAGAAGATATCGAGGGGGCCTATGGGATGGTAGAGCAACTTTTCTCGAATATCAGTGACTGGGCTGATACCATTAATCCGCGTGCGGAACATGATATAAACGATCGTTCAAATTAACAGAAACGGTTTGTACCTTAGCCGGTATGATCCAAGTTCGCCACTTAAGTAAACAGTTCGGTGCGCAAACCGCTGTTCACGATGTATCGTTTGCGGTAGCCAAAGGAGAAAATCTGGTTTTATTAGGGACAAGTGGTTGCGGAAAAACAACCACGCTGAAAATGATAAACCGCCTGATTGAGCCTTCCGGCGGTGAGATTGCTATTAATGGGGTTAACGTCAGACAGCAGGATGGCCCGACTCTCCGCCGCAACATAGGCTATGTTGTGCAGGAGTCGGGCTTATTTCCGCATTATACCGTCGCCGATAATATTGCCGTTGTCCCGAACCTGTTGGCCTGGCCGGCCGATCAGATCCGTGAGCGCATACAGGAACTGATACACACCCTGCGGCTGCCGGAATCATTACTCCACCGGTATCCGGATGAATTAAGCGGCGGACAGCGGCAACGGGTTGGTCTGGCAAGGGCGCTGGCTGTTCGTCCCCCGGTCGTGCTGATGGATGAGCCCTTCGGCGCACTCGACCCTTACACACGGCGCCACATCCGGCGCGAACTCTTCGAACTGGACGAACTCCGGCAAACAACCGTCGTTCTTGTCACCCATGATGTGCAGGAAGCCTTTGACATTGCCGATCAGATTGTGTTGATGGACAAAGGAGAAATTATCCAGGCAGGTACGCCCGATGACTTCCGCCTGCGGCCGGTTAATGATTTTGTCCGCGATTTTTTAGGCTGATCCCTCTGGCTAAATAATGGTCCTTATTTGTTACCTCTCTGTAAATAGTGTGTAGTAAGCAAAGTCCGGACGCTGTTTTTCTTCGTATATTACTGCCGTTCCAAGGTTCTCTACCCGGTAGTTATGAAAATTACACGAATCAACAGTTTGTTGATATCGGCTTTTGCGCTGGTAGTCGTTCTGCTCACGTCAATTACCTGGTTATCCTGGGAGTCTAATCAACGGCAGCAGAAGGATGATGAATGGGTATTACACACCTACGAAGTCATTTCGCAGATCGAGACTGTTTTTTCGATGTTGCGTGATGCACAGATTGATGCCCGGAGCTATGCTGCCACTAAGAACAGTGCCTATCTCCAGTCGTTTACACAAATCAGGACCCAATTGCCGCACCGGATCGATAGCCTGGAACAGATGATGCCGCCGGGCTCTGTTCAGCGGCGGCAGTTGCAGGCAATGCGGCCCTTGCTGTTACAGCGTCTGGGTATTAATAAGGAGTTGGTAGATAAGGTGGGGCAGGGCGGTGTAACACCGGCGGAAGCAGAAGACATGCTGACACGGGCACGTACCATCCTGAATACGCTTCGTCCCGCAGTGGCCGCGCTTGTCGGTATTGAACGTCAGCTGATTGTGGAACGGAAAGCCCTTGCCCTGTCCACTCACGCCAATACACAGCGCCTGATTATCGTGTCGGCGCTTGCTTCCCTGTTTCTGATTGGTATTGTCTTTCTGATGCTGCGCCGGGAACTGCTGCACCGGGTGAAAAACGAGGATAAACTACGGTTATACGAGGCGAATCTGCAGGAGCAGCTGACCCACGAGCAGACGCAGAACCAGCATCTGGAAGAGCTGAATCAGGCACTGCGGCTGTCGAATGATAACCTCGAACAGTTTGCCTACGCCGCTTCCCACGATTTGCAGGAACCGCTCCGGAAAATTCAGGCCTTCGGCAACCTGCTTCGGGAGCAGTACGGCCAGGCGCTGGGCGAAGAAGGAGCTGATATGTTGCTACGGATGGAGTCAGCCGCCGGCCGGATGCAGAACCTGATCCGCGATTTATTATCCTATTCCCGCATTACCACGCACGCCGGTCAGAGCCAGCGGGTTGCGCTGGATCAGTTATTGGCGCAGGTCCTGAATGATCTGGAGTGGTCAACGGAACAACACGAGGCGACCGTACACGTCGGAACGCTTCCGGTGATTGACGGTTTTCCGCACCAGATGAGTCAGCTGTTTCAGAATCTGATCAGCAATTCGCTTAAGTTTAAAAAGGCCGGCGAAAAACCGGAAATTTCCATCGACAGCCGCCCGTTGCTGGAAACAGAACAGCAAGCCTGGATGAACGGCCACACCGGACAGTATGTCTGTATTGAGTTCAAAGACAACGGCATCGGCTTTGAGCCTAAACAAAGCGACCGGATTTTTCAGCTGTTTCATCGCCTGCATGGCCGCGACAAATACCCCGGCACCGGTGTAGGGCTGGCACTTTGTAAAAAAGTAGTTGAAAATCATAAAGGCCAGATAAAAGCGGTCGGCGAGCCACAAGCCGGCGCTACGTTCCTTATTTACCTGCCTGCTCTCTGAATGGCTTAAGTATACGAATGGGGTAAATATTTTTCGTTAAGGAACATCTTTCGAAAAAATGGAGTTAACCAATAAGTTTATCCATTTTAGTACACTTGGTTGACTATACGTCTGGTGACATGACGGATGGCCCGCCAGCAAGGCGTTATGAAACATATATTTACCAGCCTCCTGAGTGCTATAGTGAGCCTATGGCTATCTACAGCTGTTTTGGCACAAACGTCACCGGACACCCTCCGGCAAGCAACCCTGAATGATTGTATTCAGTATGCAATTAACCACCAGCCGTTACTAAAGCAATCTGTTATTGACCAGTCAATTACCGACCGGACAATCCGCAGCGCACTGGCCGACTGGCTCCCGCAGGTGGGGTTCAATTACAACATTCAGCACTACCTGAAACTGCCGGTTCAGTTGTTTCCGAACTTCAGCAATCCCACGTCGGGCGAACGGCTTCCGGTAACGGTCGGGGTGGCGAATACCTCAACGCTGCAACTCGTGGCCAATCAGACTATCTTTAACCGCGACGTGTTGCTGGCTAACCGGACAGCAGATACGTACCGGCAACAAAGCAGACAGGCCTACACCCGGACAAAGATCGAGGTCATCAGCGGTGTCAGTAAGGCCTTTTATGATGTACTGCTGAGCCAGCGGCAGGCTGAGATCATCAACCAGGATATTGTCCGGCTTGAGCGTAGCCTGAAAGACGCTGTAAATCAGTACGAAAGCGGCATTGTAGACAAAACGGATGCCAAACGGGCGTCGATTTCACTCAACAATACCCGTGCTCAGCGTAAGCAGTACCTCGAACAGGCATCGGCCAAATACCAGACCCTGAAGCAACTGATGGGCTATCCGGCGGCAGCAAAGCTTGTGCTGGCATACGATACACTGCAACTGGCCAATGAGGTGATCGTCGACACGAACCGTGCCGTCAACCCGCGTACCCGTATCGAATATCAGGCGTTGCAGACGCAGCGGCAGCTACAGGAAGCCAACGTGCTCTATACCCGCTGGTCGTATCTGCCGACAGTCGGGGCATTCGGGTATTACAACCTCCTGTACCAGAACGCACAGTTCGGTCAGTTATATTCACGCAGTTTCCCGAACTCCTATATTGGTCTGAGCCTGGCTCTGCCGATTTTCCAGGGCGGGAAACGTATCCAGCAGCAGCAGATTGCCCGGCTCCAGGTACAGCGGATTGATCAGGATTTTATCGCCCTCGCCAGCAGCATTGATGCCGAATATGCGCAGGCGCTCGCTTCGTATAAAGGCAATCTGGCCAATTACATTGCCTTACGCGAAAACGTGGAACTGGCCGAGGATGTCTACCGGATTATTAACCTCCAGTACCGGTCGGGGATTCGTACCTATCTCGACGTGACCGTTGCCGAAGCCGACCTGCGTTCGGCCCGGATTTCGTTTTACAATGCCCTCTTTCAGGCGCTCATCAGCAAAGTGGACGTGCAGCGTGCCCTTGGTGATATTCAATAGTTTACCCGGGACCGGCCGGCAATAACCGCTGGTCCGTATTTCACTCATTTCCGGATTATCCATGAAACAAACAACAACCTGGATCGTCGTTACGCTGGCAGGCTTTTGGGGGCTTGCAGGATGTGGCGATAAAAAAGAGCAGCAACAGCAACAGGCACCGCCGCCGACACCCGTGTCGGTCTATGCGGCCAGTCGCCAGACCGCCTCTTATTATGATGAATTACCGGCTACCATTACGGCGGTGAACGAAGTCGAAGTCCGGCCGCAGGTAGCGGGTTATATCACCGGTATCTTTTTTACAGAAGGCCAACGGGTCCGGAAAGGACAGAAATTATATACCATCGACCAGCAGCAGTACCAGGCGGGACTGGACCAGGCAGT
>NZ_CAMFHL010000026.1 GCF_945952095.1 uncultured Arsenicibacter sp.
CCTGATTCGGTACAGGTTGCAGAATTTGATCAATACTTGCTTCTCCAATAAGATAATTGCTGATGCCAATACCAGGTGCCATTGACAGACTTTTATGAAGTTTCGGTTTACGAAGATCCATTTCAAGAATGACGGTTGACCGACCTACTAGTGATAAACTTGCACCTAAATTAAGTGAAATAAACGACTTCCCTTCCCCACTTATACTCGACGTAAACAGTAGTACTTGACTTTGGTTTGGGTCTGATCGTAAGAATTGCAAATTTGTCCGAAGCGTACGGATCTGTTCCGAAATAACCGAGTGACTGCGTGGGGAAATAACAATGGGTTCAAGTTTCTTACTTTTTACAATCTCGCCTAAAATCGGTACCTGTGTGTTTTGTTCCACATCCGTTCTGCGTAGGATTCGGTTGTTGATTGCATCCCGTCCTCCCATCACTGCGATTGGAATGAACAAACCGATTAGTCCGAATAGCAGATAATACATTCTTTTTATAGGTTTTACCGGTTTGTCTGTGCTTCGCGCTGCATCAATTGTCCGGCTATCTGATATCGTAGATGCAAAAGATACTGCGGTTTCCTCCCGCTTTTGCAATAAGTACGTGTACAAATTATTTTTAATAGCTTGTTGACGCGAAATATTCAGCAAATTCCGCTCTTTGCTCGGAATTGTACGAATCATACTTTCCAGTTTTGTATTTGTAGCCAAATATTGCTCACGGGAGCTTGTCAACATATTTTTCATCGTCTGGACATTGTCGATGATATTAGTTTTTGTAGATGCAATCTGGCTGATAAGACCGAGCAACATCGGATTTTGTTCAGAAGTAGTACGTGCTAGTTGCTCACGTTGTAATTCAAGTTCCGATAATTTACTTACAAGTCCTAAAAGTACAGGATCGCTTAACCCCAGTGTCGCTGGTGCAATTCCTTTGTTTCCGGAATTCGACTGTGTTTTTACATACTTCTCAAGGTCTTGTAAAGCACCCAATTGAATATCAACCTGATTTAGTTGAGCATCATTTGTTTGGGCTGTTTTCAGGAAAGTTTCTGCTTGAGTACTTAAATCAGTAATTCCCTGTGCAGATTTATAAAGTTCAACGTCTTTTTCTACAGTAGCTAACTCACCGGAAATTAACTTCAGACGTTCTTCAATGAACTTCAACGTATTGGCTGCCATTAAGTTTTTATCTTCGATAGCAGCTTGATTATACTCATTTATAAGTTGGTTAAGTATAGCTTCACCTCTGGCAGGAACAGCATCCTCAATTGATAATGCAATCACGGTAGAACTTTTACTGGTTGGCTCTGCCTTCAAACTTTTCACATAGCCGCTTACAACCTCTGTCTGAGGATACACCTGTATAAGGACTTTTTCAGTAGCATTACTGACTGTTTTTTTTGTGAATATCCGTAACCGACCATATGGTGTCGTTATACTTTGATTGAGTGGATAAGTCTGGTCGTTAATTTTTACACTTGATGCTGAAGGGAAAGTTAATTCCAGTTCCTGTTTGTATATCGCTGATTTAGGTTCTTCAATAATAAGTCTGACAGGCGATTCTTCAAAAATTTCACGGTTACCAAACATTGTTTCTTTGGAGTAACCGACGTTAAGCTGAAGATGACTGGCTACTTTATCCATCAATGTATAAGACCGTAAGATTTCTATCTCATTTTCAACTACTTTTTTTGGTGCAAAAATGTCAAACTCCTTTAACAAATTGTCCTGATTGATACCTTTTTTCTCATCTTTAACGAGTAGGCTTGCTTGGATACGGTATATGGGAGGTTGGAAAAGCAGATAAATATAGGCTCCTATGACAGCAAGCCCTGCCGAAAAGATAAACCAAGGCCAGTTTCGCAAGTAGCGAAACAGGATTGCACGCAGGTTTTGTGAGTTATTCTCTACAACCTGATAAGGTACATAAGAATAGTTAGTGTTTGCCATATAGTTGAATCGTTCAATTTTAGTAGCGCCGAACGATTATGGCGATAAAGGATAGTGCACTTAAAACTGCTGGAACAATTTGATACATCCTATCGATACTGGCAACCCGAGCTTTGCCTGGTTCAACATATACAATATCATTCGGACGTAAGTAATAAAATGGAGACTTGAACAGATCGCGTCTTCCTAAATCGAGATGACCGAATATTTTTTTTCCGTTCTCTTCCCTGATTATCAATACGTTGTCGCGGCGACCGTAAACGGATATATCACCTGCTAACCCTAATGCTTCTGGTAGTGTAATTTGCTCATTTGGAATCGAAAATAAAGAGGGGCGATTGACTTCACCTAATACAGAAATCCGGAAATTGGTATTACGAATATTGACTGTCGGCTCTTTAAGGTATGTCTTTAATTGTTCGCGTATTTTGTCACTAGCCTGATTTGTTGTAAGGCCATTCACTACTACTTTGCCAAGCAGAGGCAGCTCAATCTGGCCGGAATTGTCTACCAGATAACCAGGAATATAAGGTAGTGGTGCTGCTGCTGTTGGCGCGTTACTACCCTGCGAGGCAATATTAACTGCTGTGTAAGGATTGAAAAATGTTGTTGCTTCAGGATTAAGACTACTGACTTGTATGGATAGAACATCACCAGCTTGAATTGTTGGTGTGTAACGATTTAGCATAGTTAATGTATCAGACAAAGCCTCGCTTTTCTGAAAGAGAACCAGCTCTTTGGTTGTAAAACACCCTTGCAATAAGGGTACCAAAAAGAGAGCTAAGATGACTGACGGCAGGTATACGTTTTTCAATAGCATTTAAATTAAAGTAACAAAGTTAGCTATTTCAACAAAATAATATCTTACTGATTAGTTGATATGTCAGTCCTTTTTTGATGTTGAGACGTAAGCTTTAAACGGAAGTATCGCTAAGATATGTACAATATATGCTTAACAGCTCAAATAAGATTGACTTCCATGGATAACCAAATGCCAAACTTTTCAGAAACAGCTGCTTGTATTTGTCTGGCGAGGTCCATTATCCTGCCTCCGGTTGCCTGACCATAATTGACTAAAACCAGCGCCTGTTTTGCATGAACACCAACATTGCCATTGCGGAAGCCTTTCCAACCGGTTTGTTCAATCAGCCAGCCAGCTGGTACTTTCGTTGTTGTTTCGCTGACAACATAACCGGGAATTGCTGGATAAGCTAACTTAAGCTTCTCATAATGAATGGTAGGGATCTCGGGGTTTTTGAAAAAACTCCCTGCATTTCCAACTTCAGCTGGGTCCGGCAACTTACTGCGGCGAATACGAATAACAGCATCACTTACATTACGTATTGTGAGATTGTTTGTAGCAATGCCCATTTCTGAGAGCGTATCCTTGATTGCCCCGTAAGAGATGTGAAAATCCGGTTGCTTCAGCAATCGGAAAGTAACACTTGTAATAATATACTGTCCTTTTAGTGCATGCTTAAATATACTTTCACGATAACCGAACTGACAATCGGAGTGAGTAAACGTCCGGATTTCACCCGATTCAATATGGAGAGCAGTAAGGTATTCAAAGACCTGCTCAATCTCAACACCATAGGCACCGATATTCTGCATCGGTGCTGCTCCGACAGTGCCCGGTATAAGCGAGAGGTTCTCAAGGCCTGCATAGTTTTGGTTAACGCAGCACATGACAAACTCATGCCAGTTTACGCCCGCACCAGCCTTAACAAAATAATGTGTGGCATCTTCTTTTATCACATCAATGCCCCCGATACGCATAAGAATAACCAGTCCATCAAAGTCTTTTGTGAAAAGTAGATTGCTACCGCCGCCAAGTATGAGCTTAGGCTGCGTTCTGAATTTATTTGATTGAAGAAGCTCCTGAAGATCTGTTACAGTATGAACTTCTACTGCATAGCGTGCTGTAACGCTGATGCCGAACGTATTATAATTTTTTAGCGAAAAATTGCTATGTATCGTTAACATAAAAATGTAAGGTTGGACAAAAATAGTAAATCATTTAGACCCTTCCCTCAGAACAAGGAGAGGATTACAGGATAGTAATTGGATATTTACTATGTTTGCAATTCGTTTGAAAGATATGAAATGTATCGTTAACAGGCTGTTAGTCGTTGCTGTAGCTGCATGCTTTTTTGGATGTGCAGCTAAATCGGTTCCCAATTCAGGTAAGACAGGCAATTACAATGATTATACGGAAAATTTGAGTGAAGTAAGGCCTACCTATACACCAGTAATTGTTAAAACGGAAACTAAAGGTACTACCAGTATACCGGAATCGAAAAAAGTAATTCCGTCTATGGGCGCAGAAGCCCAGCATGTAAACCGTCGTCTGGATGAGGTAATGGAAGCCTCAGCAGCAAAAAATAAAACAATCCGCTATGCAGCAGGGTACCGTATTCAGGTGTATACCGGTAATGAACGGCAAAGTGCCGAGGCCGCCAAGTTACTTGTTTATCAGAATTTTCCGGAACTGAATCCTTATCTATCGTATAAGCAACCTACGTACAAACTGAAAGTGGGGGATTTTATGCGGAAGCTTGATGCTGAGCGGTATTATAGTCAGATCAAATCATTATTTCCAACAGCTGTTTTACAACCGGATAAAATTGATATACGGTATAGTATGTCAATCAATTAAATTTGTCAGACGGGTTTATCAAACTCGTTGAGCCTAAGTTAAAGTCAATGAAAAAAGCGCTTATCACCGGAATCACAGGCCAGGATGGGGCCTATTTAGCAGAGTTACTCCTCGAAAAAGGATATGAGGTGCATGGTATCAAACGGCGTAGCTCGTTGTTTAATACAAACCGGATCGATCATCTGTACGAGGATCCGCATGATCAGAATGTACGCTTTCATTTGCATTATGGTGATCTGGCCGATTCAACAAATATAATTCGTATCATTCAGGAAGTGCAACCGGATGAAATCTATAATCTGGGTGCAATGTCGCATGTGCGGGTAAGTTTTGATGAACCTGAATATACGGCTCAGGTTGATGGCATCGGTACATTACGGATTCTGGAAGCAGTCCGGCTTCTTGGATTAACTGAAAAAACACGGATTTATCAGGCATCGACGTCGGAACTGTATGGTGGTGTACAGGGCCATGCTCAGTCAGAAACAACTCCGTTCTATCCTCGCTCGCCTTATGCAGTCGCCAAATTATATGGTTACTGGATTACGGTTAACTACCGTGAAGCGTATAACATGTATGCCTGTAACGGGATTTTGTTTAATCACGAATCACCGTTACGCGGAGAGACGTTCGTAACGCGCAAAATCACCCGTGCGGTGGCCCGTATTGCGTTAGGTTTACAAGATAAGGTGTATTTGGGTAACCTTGATGCGCAACGCGACTGGGGACACGCAAAGGATTATGTTGAGGCAATGTACCTGATCCTGCAGCAGGACACGCCTGAAGATTTCGTTATTGCAACAGGACAGACAACCCATATCCGTGATTTTGTGCGGATGGCTTTTGCTGAGGTTGGTATTGAGCTGGAGTTTACAGGAACGGGCGTTGATGAAAAAGGTATTGTGGTGAAATCAACGAATCCGGCTTACCAGATTGACGCTGGTAAAGAAGTGGTCTGCATCGATGAGCGGTATTTCCGGCCGACAGAGGTTGACTTGCTGCTGGGCGATCCGACTAAGGCCATGACGAAACTCAACTGGAAACCTAAATACGATTTGAAAGGACTGGTTGAAGACATGGTATCGGCTGACCTTAAACTGTTCCAGAAAGACCAGATTCTGGAAAAAAGTGGTCATCGTGTACCAAATTACTTTGAATAAGCGCTTTCGGCTATAAACAAAAGCCGCTCCGGACCGGAGCGGCTTTTTTATTGCTGTTTTGCGAGCCGTGCAGCGTCAATGGCTGTAAGCAATGACTGTAATCCGTTTTGTTCCGTTATTTTCCGGTGTGCCGCCGGATCATGCAGATAATTGGTCTGGTCAGTGAACATGTGTCGTAACAACTCACCATAGAGGTGCATTTTTTGCTGATCATGTCCATACGAGATGCTGATTTGCTGCCAGGCATCAATGTCTTTGTGACGGCCCCGGGTTCTGCGGTCATTGCCGCCATAACTGGCACTGACGTCAAGACGCGCGCCGGGAAATAAGTCCATCAGCGCGCGGGTAGTCGCTTCGTCGGCAAGGCAGCGGATGTTGATCCGGGTGGGTACCCATTCATGCAGAGTAATATCACCGCGTTCAAAGAGGATGCGCATTTCCTGCCGGTCCATCCTTCCGGGTTGGGTAAAGCCGTGATAAAAATTGACCGTAACACCACCGTAAACAACCGTACAGTTTACCTGCTCTTCAATATCTGTATCGGGGCGCTTGACGCTTTGGGCTGAGACTACCTTACCCGACCCGAGCCAACCCTCGAACAAGTCGAAAAAATGTACACCATGCTCAATGAAAATACCGCCGCTTTTCGACCGGTCCCAAAACCAGTGTTCGGCCAATAAACCTTCATCAGCAGCATAATTTTCAAAATAGCCATGCAGGGGTAAGCCCAGTAATTGTTTGTCGATCAGGTGCCGCACACGCTCAAACATCGGGTTATACCGCTGCATGAGATTCGTAATCATCAACAGATTTTTTTCAGCGGCCAGTTTGATCAGTTCATGCCCTTGTTCGGCAGTGACGGCCAGCGGTTTCTCGCAGATTACATGTTTACCCGCCTGAAGTGCCAGCAGCGCTTGCTGATGATGTAGGAACGGAGGCGTGGCAATGTATACAATCGAAACTTCCGGATGCGCCACTAAATCGTCCAGATTGTCCAGATGCACTGCACCGAAACGTTCGGCAGCAGCTTTCGCTCCCTCACGGTTGGTGCCGGCAATGGCCACAAGACGGGTGCCGGGAATCTGGAGAAAGTGTTGTGTGGCAAACAGACCAAAGCCTCCCATGCCAATCACCCCAATTCCGAATTCTTTTTTATTCTCTTGCATGATGTCGGTAATCAGTTTCTGAAAAAACCGGACATCCGTAAAACTGTTGGAGAAAACTAGCTAAGAGGTGGAGTTAAGAGTTGGGGACGCGGGATAATGCCGAAGTGATCATTGGCCAGTAGCAGTTCAAAAAGCCGGGTTGTTGCCAGCGCATCTCCCATGGCACGGTGGCGGTTTGAGACAGGAATAGCGAGGCTTTCACAAATATTTCCCAGACTATACGAATTATAGCCCGGAAAGATTTTCCGGCTCAGCCGGACTGTGCAAAGCGTACGGCGCAGAAAAGGCTGTTCGAGCCAGCCGAGTTCTTTCTGTAAA
Source organism: uncultured Arsenicibacter sp. (assembly GCF_945952095.1). Taxonomy (GTDB): domain Bacteria; phylum Bacteroidota; class Bacteroidia; order Cytophagales; family Spirosomataceae; genus Arsenicibacter. The sequence goes on from NZ_CAMFHL010000026.1 coordinate 7,255, forward strand.
AAACCGAAATCAAAACTGGCGTTATGCGCCACAAAAATGGCATCGGCGGATAAATCAAGAACCTGCCGCGCAACCTGATCAAAGGTCGGGGCCTGCTCAACCATGGCATCAGTAATGCCGGTTAACCGGCAGATAAACGGGGGAATCGGGCAGCCAGGGTTCAGTAAGGTGTGAAACGTATCGACCACTTGATGGCCATCATGACGAATCATGGCGATTTCGGTAAGCCGCGAAGGGCCGGGGACACCTCCCGTGGTTTCAACGTCTACGATGCAATACACTAACTAAAATTTGATGTGTTAAGATAAAAAGCGATCAGTTCATCAAGCCAAACTTATGAAACAACGGATTTATTTCAAACCAAAAAGTTATCGTGATGCCTGAAAAGACCGGAACGTACCTGGTTTTCGGGCAACGGCCCCTTTACGGATCAGTTCAATTGCTTTCCGGGTCATAAAATCATTGCCGGATAAAATGTCGTCGTATGTGCGCTCAGCCGCAAAATCCGGTTCAACGGTAAATCCGTTCGCATGTTCAGCGATAACCGCGTGTGTGAGCTTTTTGAGGGGAATACGGACCTGTAAACGTGAATTTGGCAACGTAATTGTTTTGAACTGTCCCGCAAAATCACCCCAATAGGCACCACCACATGCTTCGCCGATAAACGTGCCGACACCTGCATTAAGACTTTTGGCCAGCACCGAGGTAGTGGCGGAAAAAGACGCTCCGTTCATCAGGAAATACAGATTACCCTTAAAGGCCAGCTTTTTCTTCGGGCTAAACAACCGGTTGTGCGCTCGGCTCGCAAAGCCGCCCTTCCCATCAGATTTGTACTGAAGGTGAAAATTCAGCATCGAAAACGGGTTCCAGCGGGTAACCAGCTCGGCACGGGCTGCCCGCTTCATGTGTTCCTTTTCCATCATCCGGTACGATTCCGGCATCCAGTACTGTAACAGCCGCGCGGAATTGAGCACCAGCCCGCCGCCGTTGTTTTGGAGATCGACAACGAGGTTTTCAATGCCTGCCGCTTTGATATCCGTAAATGCCTTTTTCAGTTTACGCTTAAAGGCCAGCTCAAACGGATCGTGCTTTTTAGGGCTCATAAACGTTGAGACCCGAAGAACAGCTGTATGGGTGAGGGAATCAACCATGCGGACGGACAGATTCGGACGGCGGTCTGCCTCCGCGCGATAGCGTTTGAAGAATGTTGTCCGGAACTGACTTAGGGTAACGCCTTTTACTGATTGTTGGTGAATAAGCGTATCGGCGGGTTGCCGGTAGGTAATCACCAGTGAATCTGCCGAACCAAACCAGGCTAGGTAATAGTCTGCAAACTGGTAGAGGCTCCACTGCCGCCGGCCGGTCAGGTTATCGCCGTCGGAGCCGGAATGGTCTGATTCCATCAGGATCTGGTGCAGGTCTCTGATGTTTTTGCCGTTGATCGTTAATACCTCCGCACCTCGCCGGATTGTGGTATCTGCTGCCATCGTATGGGAAATATAGTACCGGTTATCGACCGAACGCAGGTAAAACGGAATATACAGGGTTTGTTTATTGATGTATTGCCGGCGGTGGTTCAGGTTTGTATGCCCGTCTTTGAGGCTGTTGACTAAGGGCGTAACCCGGTGAAAAAACGCCAGGTAGCCGGTTGGTGATGTGAAGGTATTATACAGCGAGTCGTACAGATACTCATAACGGGGCAGGGGCGTATAATAGCCGACACCAGGATGAAAAGTGTCCAGTTTTTGCTTCAGAAAGGCCAGGTCTTCGCGGGCTTGCTGTGGTGAAAGAACCTGTGCGGGAGCAGACACACTAACTACGCAAATCCAGCCAAAGAGGAGGAACAACTTCACGAAATTCATCTTCACGAGTTACGGAATAATGTATGCTTAAAAAAGAAGGCAGGGTTTAATACTATGGTGAAGTTACCAAAAAGTAAAATAATTCACAAGTAATGATGACTTATGCCGCATGAAAAAAGCCCCTGCGAAAAAAAAAGGGTAGGTTTGCCGGAACGCATGAAAAAACGAATTAACTAGCATAAAAACGATCACCGGTTTATGGAACCTCTAACCAACCCGACCCAACTGCCGCCTGCTCCGTTGCGGCCACAGTTTCTGACCATATTGTGCATCCTGACGTTTGTCTCCTGCGCAATTGATCTCTACAATGGTATAACGACAATTGCGTCTGCAGATTTTGTCGCCTCAACAACACAGGAGGTGATGGGAGAAGCGGCCGATAAGATTAAAGACAATGGCGGCGCTAACTTCATTGAAAAGATTATGAGCAGCGTTTCAGCCGGCATGACAGCCGAAAACATCCGCAAACTGGGAATCTCAAAACTGATTTATGCCGCACTGACCCTGTTGGGCGCGTGGCTGATGTTCAGCCTGCGGAAACAAGGGTTCTATGTGTACGTAGCTGGGGTTGTACTGGGGTTTCTGATTCCCATTATCTGGGTCGGCGGAATTATAGGAATTGGCTCTTCGGGCGGCGTATTTTTCAGCGTTATTTTCACCATTCTGTACGGACTAAATCTGAAATATTTACGGTAAACTGCTGAATATGAGCCTGACTGATGAGGTCAGGCTTTTTCTTGTAAAAAATAACTAAACATTTAGTTTTAAAACTAAGTTATTAGTCTAACTTTACATCAGAATTCAAACAAGGAATCATGCAAGTACGCGAACTGACAAAAGCTGAAGAAGAAATCATGCGCGTTTTATGGCGGTTAGAACGGGGCTTCGTAAAGGATGTCCTGAACGAACTGCCTGATCCTAAGCCTGCTTATAATACGGTATCGACGATTATCAGGATACTGGAAAAGAAGGAGCTGGTCGGCTATACGGCCTATGGTAAAACGCATGAGTACTTTCCGCTAATCACGGAAGAGCAATACCGTCGTTTCCAGACGGAACAACTGATGGCAAATTACTTCGATAATTCGCTGAAGAAGCTGGTATCGTTTTTCGTGAAGGAAAAAGATGTCAGTTTAGGCGAAGCTGATGAAATCATTAAACTCCTGAACCAGACAAAAGAGCCATGACCATCTTCGAATATATTCTGAGGGCTAACCTCTTCCTGATTTTGTTCTATGCCTGCTACTGGCTTTTCCTGCGCCGGCATACGTTTTTCGGCCTGAACCGTGCGTATCTGATCGGTTCGGCGCTGGCGTCGTTTGCCCTGCCGCTGATTGAACTACCGCAGGAAACGGTGCAGACCGTAACCTTACCGATGGCAGTCGCAACACTACCGGCCATTATTATTCAGCCGGAATCGACTGGGCCGGACTGGGAACTGATTGGCTGGGTGGCATACGGGATGCTGGCTTTATGGATGCTGGGGCGACTGGAGGCGCGCACCATGAGCCTGCTGCAGTTTATCCGCCGCTCCGATCAGCAGCCGATGGATGATTATACGCTGGTGTGGCCCCGTGACCCCAAGACGCCGACGTTTTCGTTTTTCCGGTATCTGGTTATGAACCCGTCCGATGCGCAGGCGGAACCGGTACATCGTCACGAACTGGTGCATATCCGGCAGTGGCATAGTATTGATGTCGTCTTTTTTGAAGTTCTACAGGCTATATTCTGGTTTAACCCGATTGTCTGGTGTTACAAGCAGTCGATCCGGCAGGTACATGAGTTTCTGGCCGATAAGGAAGCCGCCAATGAGCAATACGCCGCCTATCTGGTCGAATATGCCTTTGGTGTTAAGCCAGACGGACTGACCAACAGCTTTTTCAATAAATCACAACTTAAAGCAAGAATTACGATGCTACGGAAAAGATCCACAAGCCGCTGGGCATTGGGTAAATACCTGGTAATTCTGCCGCTCGCTATGGGCTTACTGGCCATGACAACGGCAAAGGATCAGCTGAACGCCCTTGTCGGACAACAGGTAACAAAACAAGGCCCCGTGTTGGGGCAGGTAAAAAACCAGCAGGGCCGCGCACTGGCCAACGTGAGCGTGATTCTGAAAGGAACAACGACCGGCACCACGACTGATGGTGAAGGCATGTTTGAACTGAAAAACGTACCGGATAACGGCGTGCTGGTGTTCAGCTACGTTGGCCTGGGGACGACCGAGGTAGAGGTTAAAAGCCGTAAACTGATCAATATTCAACTGGCCCCGTCACGGCAAAAGCTGGACGAAGTCGTGGTGGTTGGCTATGCTACGAAACCGGCTGCAACGACTACTGCTGCCACGTCACCGGCAACAATGACAAAAAATAACGAGGTCTTTACGGTTGTCGAAGAAGCACCGACCTTCCCTGGCGGAACCGGTGCCTTGGGACAGTACCTTGCTAAAAACATACGTTACCCCGCTGAAGCGCACAACAGAGGTGTTCAGGGTGAAGTACAGATTCGCTTCATTGTGTCGGAAACGGGCGCTGTACGTCAGCCACAAGTTATACGGGGCATCGGCAGCGGCTGCGATGAAGAGGCCCTGCGGGTTGTATTAGGCATGCCACGCTGGAATCCCGGTAAGCAGCATGGGAATCCGGTTGACGTAGAGTATGTCATACCGATCAAATTTTTGCTGGAGGGAGAAGGCCGTAAGGTTACCGGTAAAGACACAACTGGCTGGAATCCGATGGGAAATGAACGGAAAGTGATCCTTGAAGGAACAGGGCACTTCGCTGGTAGTCAACAGCCAACAATTCAGTTAAGAGGAGTTAGCCCGCTTGGGAAGCAGCCACTTTATCTGGTGGATGGTGTAGCGATTGACGACATTGACATGAAGAAGCTGGATCCGAATACGATTGAGAGCATCAGTGTATTGAAAGGCGTGTCAGCAACAGCTGTCTATGGTGAAAGAGCTGTTGATGGCGCAATCATCATAAAAACTAAAAACGCCGGCTTCGGAATAAAGAAATAAAACTAATTCCTTACCCTTAAATCATCCATTGACCATGAAAAAAAACAATCCGCAGGTTGACCCGAACATTGTGCCGGGCTACGAATTAACGAACGCGTTTTTGTCGCCGTCGCAGCTGAAAGAGCGGCTCCGGATGCTGACTACAGCACCAACGCAGAAACGAGCCATGTGGCGGTATGCACTGATTGTGCCGGTTGTTGCCCTGCCGATGCTCTATCTGGCGGCCTGTGACCGGAAGGAGAAAGATCTGGTAGGCTCGGGCCGTAAAGCGGTCGTGGAAACACCGGCCAATGAACCGGCAATTATAAAAGGGAAGGTTGTGGGGCCGGATGGCAAACCATTACCGGGTGCTATGATTGAACTGGTTGGCTTGCAAAGCGGTACATCAACCGATGCGGATGGCAACTTTGTATTCCGGTTACCGAAGCGTCAGGTCAAATCGCAGCTGGAAGTATCGTTTCAGGGATTTCCGTCGCGGCGCATAACGGTTCAGCGATCGGGTATGTTCATTATCTCACTGGGCAATGATGCGGCTGTGGTTGAAGAAAGCCTTCCGGTTACAGATAAGACAGAGCAGAAAGGTACATTGACTGTTATTGAAACACGGAAAGATGTCTTTACGGTTGTAGAGCATCAGCCCGAGTTTGTTGGTGGTATGAAGGCATTGTCTGCATACGTAAATGATAACCTGAACTACCCCGAGGCAGCCAAACGCGCAGGCGTTGAGGGTAAGGTCTTCCTGAGTTTTGTGGTCGATAAGGAGGGCGGCATTCATGACGTTAACGTACTGAAAGGGCTTGGCTTTGGATGTGATGAAGCGGCGATACGCTTAGTTTCCAGGATGCCTGCATGGAAGCCTGGCAGGCAGGATGGTAAATCGGTCGCTGTGAGATATAACATTCCGATTCAGTTTACACTGAAGTAAACAACATAAAAAAACGGCACTCATCATCGGAGTGCCGTTTTTGTTGTTAGTCTTTCATCAGTTTTCGTATGACGTTCCCCTTGGGCGTTTCGACCGTCAGGATATAAACTCCGGACGGCAGCGTGGCCATAGATAAATGCGCTGTGGTGCTGCGGGTAGCGGGCTTTTCATGGCGCAATACACTGCCGGAAAGGCTCGTAAGTGTCACTTGCTCAATCGTATGACCGGCGGGCACCTCCACCCATACATCGGATTTCGACGGATTTGGATAAAGCTTAACGGCTTCCTGCCAGGTTGGCTCCAGGCCGAGAATGGTCATGACCGTGAACGAGCGCTCAACCGGTGTGGCAGCATAGAATTCACCGTTGCCTTCCTGATAAGCGCGGACTGTAACCGTACCCGGACCGGTAACCGATACCTTATTGCCTGTGATCTCGGCGGGGCCTGAAACAATGGCAAAGCTCACGGGAAGTCCCGACGAGGCAGTAGCTGCCAGCGTAAAGGCCGGATCGCTGGCATAGCGGTTGGACAGGGTATTAAAGGTAATCGACTGATTGGTCCGCGTAGGAATTGTCCGCGTAGCCTGCGTGTACCAGACCGGCCATTTGGCATTATTATACAGGTTCAGCAGCGAACCGCTTGGGGTGATTTTGTCTGCCGCCAGGTTGATGCCACCCACATCGCCACGGTCATTCGGACCAAGTACGTTAAACACGAGACGGTTGTCGAGCCGCGAATAGCTCGGGAAACCCAGCGTGTTGTTTTCGTAAATCAGTTTTAAACTGCCTTTGTTAAGGTCGGCGGCCAGCACATAATACTGCTCCGAAGAACCATCTGAGTAGAAGTAGTCGAAGGACACAATGTCGGGTGAGTTTTTCGAGTACGACGGATTCCCGACGCTTTCGCCTTCTTCCAGATCATTGAACAGTTTCTCAACGGCGCCATCACCGAAATCGTTTTTCGCGCCGTCCCAGGCACGCAGGAAACCTACATCCCAGTAATCAATCGGCTGGCCGTCGGCGCTGTTAAGGGCATTGTAGCCGTCATAGATGATATACTCGCCGGCATGGTCCCATTCAAACGAATCGGCATACCGCACCGCTCCCGTTGCCACCCCTTCGGAGTAGGTCGGATTATAGAGCTTAAACTGTTTCCACTGCTTTTTAGTAAAGCTGTAGACCCAGATCGAGGCATCCTGTTCGTCGCTGAGGGCAGCCAGTTTGGTGCCATCGCGGGAGATCGCTACGTTGCTCCAGCGGGGTTCGTTCTGGATCATGCTTTCGGTCGGCGTACCGGTCAGGCTAACGGCCCGTATCCGTTTATCGGCCGACACAAAGTAGGCAAACTGCCCGTTGTCGGTAACGCTCGGGCGGTGCCGGAGGCCTTGCGCGGTTTTGAGGTCAAACTTAGAGCCGCTTGTGACCACCGTCGTGGAATACAGCTTGCTGTCGCTGCCGTAGAGCAGCAGCAGATCCTGACCTTGTGCTACAGGCGCATCCGGTTTGGTCGTTGGCGTCGTTGTGGTACTTTCCACAATCCCGACGGCATCAAACGCCGCTTTGGCGGCCGTAACCTCGGCGCCGGTTGCACCATACAGGTCGCCGGTCGCTTTGATGACCGCCAGCCGCAGGTCAAGGAACTTAGAGGTCCGGGTCAGGTACGTTGTCAGGGCGCGGTAATACACCTTTTCCGCCTTGTCGCGGCCGACGCTGTTGTTGGTCGCAAAGAGGTAAAACGCGTAGTTCGGAATGCCGCTGTTGACGTGTACGCCTCCGTTGTCGCCGTCTTCCGTGACGGGCAGTGATTCATACTGACCCATCGTTTTCGGCTGATAGCCCCGCGTACCTTTTCCGCCCTGATTCGGGTTCGACATGCTCCGGAGCGCGCCCGATTTGAAGTAGGCCGTCTGCACCACATCCTCACCAATCGTCCAGTCGTCGCGGTCGATCATCACCCCGAAAATATCGGCAAATGACTCGTTCAACGCCCCCGACTGGCTTTTGTATTCCAGATTGGCCGTGTTTTCGATCACACCGTGGGTCATTTCGTGGCCGGCTACATCCAGCCCGCCCGCCAGCGGTTTAAACCCGAGCTGCCCGTTGCCATAGCCCATGAATGCACCGTTCCAGTATGCATTGTCAAGGCCCTTACCGTCGTCGTCGGCCAGGTTAATGACCGAAATAATGGTGCCGCCTTTGCCGTTAAGTGAGTTGCGGTTAAAGGTTTTCTGGTAGTAATCAAAGGCAATGCCTGAGTTGTAATGCGCTGATACAGCCGTCGGGGTCCAGTTTGTATTGTTGGCGGACGTAAGCTGGTACATCTTGGTATTATCGCCGAAAGTATTCTGGGCGTCAATGGTCCAGAGCGCACCCACCGGGCTGTCGGGCAGTTTCGAGGTCTGTCCGTTATACATGCTCCGGGTCGCATCGATCATGTAGTATTTAGTACCCTGCAAAAAAGTCTGCAACGTGCGGGTGGTGCCGTTCAGATCTTTGGCTGTTGCCTTGACCGGCCCGTCGACGCCGCACGTGTGGTTATACTTCTCGATTACAGCACCGGTCTGAGCGTCAATCAGGTACTGCCAGCGTTCGAGCAGGTTGGGCCGTACAGTGACGGAATACGCCAGTACCGCGCCACCATCCAGCGGATACAGCATCAGTTCTCCTTCCGATGGCTTCAGTTTCAGGAAATTATCGCCGAACGACCGTACCAGCGAGTGCTTCCGGACATCCCGCAGGGCGAAATCACCGGCCTGTACCGCCGTAAGCTCCGGCTTAGTAGCCGTACCAGCCGGAATGGTCTGATAGCGGCCGTTGACCAGCTCAACAGTCTGGTCGGACAGGTGCGCAACCAGCTCACCGCCGTATACCGGAATCCCCTGAAAGGTCTGGGTTAGCCGGACGTGGGTTTGGCCCAGTTCATCCGTAAGTGTTTGTTTGAGGGTAAAACTTTCTTCCGCGCGGTTGATCCTCAGCAAGCCCTTAACCTGATTCAGGAACTGGAACGTAGTGGCTTGCGCAGCGGCGGGAGTAAGCGCCCGCCGGCCGGCTCCGTTCGTGGAGGCTTTAACCGCGTTGCGGTTTTCGATGTAAACAGGCAGCCCCGTGGCTGAGTCGCGTACCACCCGCAGGCGCAGTGGCTGCACCGACATCGGGCTGGTGCCTGTAGCCGCCAGCGTTTGCCGGCCGGGGCGCTGCTGCGGTACCGGAACCTGACCGGCATGCAGGATTTCGGCCAGCCCGGGTTGGGCAGGCCTAGCTTTCCGCTTCGAATCAAAGCCTTTGCCCGGCGTTTGTCCGTAAAGGGGTTGTATGCCCGCCGTCAGCAGCGCGGCCAGGAACCAGGAAGCCGTAAACCGGAGGGAGGAGTGCTGGTTTGTAGACAGTATTTTCATCAGTTGTTGTTGTTATTTCTTCCGCATCATGGCCATAAACGAATCGTAGAATTTCGGATAGCTGACCGGTGGTTTCTGTTGTGCATCGCCCCAGACGACGCTGAACTCCTGTTTGCCTTTTTTCCACCGGACAGACTTATAGAGATTACCCGGATGGTTAAATGAGGTCGTTTTGATCTGGCAGGCTATTTCCAGCGCCGAAAAGACACGGCTGGTGTTGGCGCGCGTCTGCACGCCGAGGAGTGTAAAGGCCGAATCGGTGCTGCCTTTGGTAAAGAGCTTACCGTCGTCGAGCAGGTAATAGCTGATGCTCCGCCCTGTGAAGCCGCCGCCGCTGCCCACAATGATCTGGCGTCCCTTATACGTAGCCGGTGTCGCAGCCTTTTTGGTGGTTTGCGCCGAAACCGTGATGGCTACAAAGCAGAAAAGCGCAGCGAGTAGTTGTTTAGTCATCGTATTCATGTAAAATGTTGAAAAAGAAAAAGGGAAACCGCCGAAACAGTTTCCCTCCGTTACTATCGCCTTGTCCGGCGCTCAGGGCGTTGGTTTACCGTACGTTTCTTCGTAAAGATGCACGCGCTTGCCGAAGAGCGTATGTCTGATCTGGATGAACAGTAAATTATCATAATCCAAATGCTCAATTTTAGTCATGGACGGTTTGGTGCCCAGCCCCTTTGCGATCTCCAGAATGGTATTGCTGTGGCCGACCACCAGTACGCTCCGGTCGTCCAATTTAGCTAAGCGGCTGATAATGGTACTGGTCGGGGCGGCCGGATATTGAGTGAACGGCAAGGCATTTAGCGAAGCGACTTTGGCCGCCGTCTGCTGTGTCCGGAGGTAGGGGGTGACAAAGATTGTGTCGAGGTGGATGCCTTCCAGGCGTTTGGCCAGGGCAAAGGCACGCTCATGCCCCGCTGCCGACAGGCTTGTTGTGTCTGAATCGTTGGCCCGCTCGCCGTGGCGGACAATGTAGATCGAAGCCGTCCGCGTACAGGCCGTGAAGCTGATTAAAAGTGCAAACAGAAGAATGTGTTTCATATAAAGTGTCGTGTTTGTCGGGACTCAATAAAAATAACCCATCAGCTGCCCGTTTGGTTGGTACATTTACTGATGGGTTATCGAATGCATGCATACGATGTTTAGCAGCAGGCATAGTTAGTATGCGGTGGCGGGGCTATGTGCCCTGTTCGCTCTTTCACTCTTTCATTCATTCACTCTTTGCCAGCTCCTGCACCGCCAGCCAGGCCATCAGGCCGGGACCGGTTTCGAGGGCGGCCTCGTCGATGTCGAATGTGGGCGTGTGTACTCCCGATACAATGCCACGGGCTTCGTTGCGCGTACCGAGCCGGTAAAAACACGAATCGACAACCTGCGAATAAAAGGCAAAATCTTCGCCCGCCATCCATAAATCAAGGTCAACAACGTTGCTTTCGCCCATGTAATCCACGGCCGCAGCACGGGTCCGGCGGGTCAGTTCCGGATGGTTTTTCAGGTAAGGATAACCACGGACGACTTCGAAGTCGCAGCGCGCGCCCATGGCTTCGGCAATGCCCTCCGCCATTTTCTGCATCCGGCGCAGGCCGTCTTCCCGCCATTCTTCGTCCATGCAGCGGAACGTTCCCTGAATCGTAACTTCGTTCGGGATAACGTTGGTAACTCCGTCGGCGATAAACCGGCCGAACGACAGCACTGACGGATTCGCCGGTTTACGGTTGCGGCTGATGATCTGTTGCAGCGACACGATGATGTGCGACGCAATCAGGACGGGGTCAATCAACTGGTCGGGCATGGCGCCGTGGCCGCCTTTGCCTTTTACCGTCAGGTAGAGCTCATCGGTGCTGGCCATGTACATACCTTCGCGGAAACCGATTTTACCCACCGGAATATTCGGAGCTACGTGCTGGCCGAGCATGCTGCCGGGTGCCGGATTTTCGAGTACACCGTCTTTGATCATGAGCGATGCCCCGCCCGGTGCCTTTTCTTCGGCCGGCTGAAACACCAGCTTAACCGTCCCTTCAAACTGGTCGCGCAGCACATTCAGGATACGGGCCGTGCCAAGCAGGCTGGCCGTGTGTACGTCGTGCCCGCAGGCATGCATCACGCCATCGACCGTTGATTTGTACGAAACGTCGTTGGCTTCCAGAATAGGCAGGGCATCCATATCGGCGCGCAGACCGACGACGCGGCCGGAGGGCGCTTTGGTACCTTCGATCAAGGCAACCACACCGGTATTGGCCACGCCTTCCTGCGGGGTCAGGCCGAGGGCTTTGAGTTGTTCTGCCACATACCGGGCAGTATTGTACTCGTGAAACGACAACTCGGGGTTGGCGTGCAGGTGCCGGCGTGTAGCAATGCTATCGGCAGCGTATTGCTTCGCCAGTGATTTTATGGAATCGAGCATAGGGCGTTACTGCGTTGCTAAAAACTGATAATCATTAACGATAATTTTGAGGTATTTGTAGTCCGGCAGCATAGTCATGGTGCCGGTAACTTCCTTTACTTTCTGAGCGGTACGGGACAGGGCATCGGCGTCGCCCCGTAACATAACCTCACGGATAATATGAATGTCGCGGTCCGAAAGTACGTTTACTTCGGGGAACGTAACCTGATAATCGGCTGGTAAATGGCTGACCGTTACTTCATCGAGCGATACGCTGGCTTTCAGCCGGACCACGGTGGTGCCCGCCGCAATGTCGCCGATACGCTGGCCGCGTTCGCTGGCGGCAATGGCAATAATGGCTACGAGTCCGCTGAACAGTTTGGTATCGACGAGGCGCAGCAGCCACCGCATCAGGTACGCGCCGATGCCCGGCTGAGAACCGTCGAGCATGACCACCCGGATGTTCATCGCGATTTTGCCTAATGTCTGGCCATTCAACTGCCACTCACAAACAAAGTCATAGAGGAAGATAGGCAATGCCCCGACCAGGATGACATAAAAAGTTCCGAGCGGTACTTTCGCTGCCGCCGGTAGGGCGAGCGTTAACAGTATCCAGCCGATGAAAACGGCATAATCAATGAATGTTGCCGCAATACGTTCGCCGATGCTGGCCGGCTCGTACTCCAGCCGTACGTTTTGTGATGTGAGGATAGAAACAGCCACCAGGTCGTTATCAAGTCAGGTCAGAAAAAGGAAACCGCCAGCTGCAACAGCATACAGATGGCTTTTGATGAAAACCGATTTGCAGACAAACATGGTTCATCAAATCAAAAGTAGTATCAAAAAGTTGGGTATTTACGTTTAAATTCTCAAATTTCTTCCCTGTTCGACCCTGCTTGCGTTAACACAAGCCACATCTGTTACTGATTCCTATGCGTGAAGCCGCGTTTATCAAGAAAAATACTGACAAATGGCGTGATATCGAGATTAATCCGACCCGCGATCCGGATGAGCTGACGGAGCGGTTCGTTGAACTCACGGATGATCTCTCATACGCACGCACATTTTACCCGCAATCGCAGGTGACCCAATACCTGAACGGACTGGCGGCACAGATGCACCGCGGGCTGATGCAGAACAAGCGCGAGGAACGGGGCCGGTTCATTACATTCTGGAAATACGAACTGCCAACGCTGTTTTACCAATCACACCGGCTGCTGCTGGTTTCGTTCATTGTTTTCCTGACGGCCTGTCTGGTCGGCTGGGTGTCTGCGGCCAACGATCCGACGTTTGTGCGGCTGATTCTGGGCGATGGCTACGTGAACATGACGCTCGAAAACATCAAAAAGGGTGATCCGCTGGGCGTGTATGGCAGCGGCGATCAGTCGACCATGTTCCTGCAGATAACACTGAACAACATTATGGTGGCACTCCGGGCGTTTGTTATGGGGATTGCCGCTTCGTTCGGCACCATTGTGATGCTGTTTTATAATGGCGTGATGCTGGGCTCGTTTCAGTATTTCTTTTACGAACGCGGGTTGCTGCTGGAATCAGTGCTTAAAATATGGATACACGGCACGCTCGAAATTTCGGCTATTGTCATTGCCGGCTGCGCGGGCCTCACGGTAGGGAATAGCCTGCTGTTTCCGGGTACCTATTCCCGGCTGACCTCGTTTAAACGCGGTGCGAAGCAGGGCCTGAAAATTGCCATCGGCCTGATCCCCGTTTTTATTGCCGCCGGTTTTCTGGAAAGTTTTGTAACCCGTCTGCCTCTGCATCCGGCCGCAAGCAGCACCATTATCCTGATTTCGGCCGCATTCATCATCTGGTATTTTATCCTGTACCCCATTCAGCTGAACCGGCGCCAATAGGATAGGTATTCTGTTGCGCATCGCCTGAATTTTCGTTAGGTTTATAACTATTGACCGCATACATCCGAACCATGATTACTCTTTTTCAGCAGCGTGACTTTGGCGAAAAGATCAACGCTACCTTTACCTTTATCGGCCGCGAGTTTAAGCCATTCGGAACCGCTCTGCTTTACATTGTAGGGCCGCTGGCGCTGGCAACAGGCATTGCGTCGGGCGTTTACCAGTCAAATATGCTGGCGATCACCCGGGGGCAGGGCAGTGAACTGCCGTTTGAGACACTGGCCCGCATTTTCAGTCCGGCCTATTTTCTGCTGGTTTTGTTTTCCATTCTGTCGAATATACTTGTTAACCTGACCACCTACAGCTATATGAAGCTGTATCATGAGCGGTCCGGCGGGCCGATTGGGGTCAGTGAGTTGTGGGCCGAAATTCAGCGGCATATCGTGGCATCGCTGCTGTTTTCGTTTATCAGTTTTGTGGCCATTGTTGCCGCCTCCATGTTTTTCCTTATTCCGGGCCTGTATATCGGGGTGGTGCTGTCGCTGGGACTGGCTGTACTGGTGTTTGAAGAAACGGATTTCGGCGCCACCTGGAGCCGCTGCTTTCAGCTGATCCGTGATAAGTGGTGGTCTACGTTCGGGCTGATCATGATTATGTTTATTATCCTGATGATAAGCAGCCTCGTATTTTCTATTCCGGCGGGTATTGTAAGTATGCTGGTCAGTATGAAGCTGGTGCCCGATATGCCGACAATTGTAACGATTATCACCAATACATTGAGCACTGTTGGCAGTACGCTGATGACAGCAATGCTGGCCATAGCACTTGGCTTTCAGTATACTAACCTTGTGGAGCGAAATCACGGCACAGGGCTGTTATCCGCTATTGATTCAATCGGGAGCTCCCGGAGCCGCCCGAATACAGCCGATGAAGGTGAATTTTAAAAACTGCGTCTCCATTTCCCGTGTATTGGGCTGCGGCATCCCGTTCTTCGTCTTGTTGCTTGAGCTGCTGATGGCGGCCGTACCGTTGCGGGCGCAGTCGCCGGAAAAACCGGCCTCGAAAACCGTCTCGTTCCCGGCCCCTGACGACTGCTTGCCGGTGACCGTCCGTTATCCGCCGGCCGACCGGCTGGACGATTACCGGTCGCAACGCGATTATCAGTATGACTACGACACCAAAATTCCGGAAAACCCGGTGGCCAGGTTCTGGGCGTGGCTGAGCCGGAAAATCAGTGATTTTCTGCGGAGTAAGGCTTACCATAATTTCTGGCAGTATGTGATTCTGCTGGTGATTACCGGGGTTGCCATCTGGCTGCTCAGTAAGGCCAATGTGCTCCGGTTTATGTTTGGGGCAAAAGCCGCTGAGCAGCCGCTCGATTACGAAAACATTACGGAGAATATACACGAGATCAACTTCGACGTCGCCATTGAAGAGGCTGTAACGCAGCGGAATTTCCGGCTGGCGATCCGGCTGGTCTATCTGCAGACGCTGAAACAACTGGCCGACAAGCGGCTTATCGACTGGAAACCGGATAAAACCAACCGGCAGTATCTGTATGAGCTCATGAATACCCCGTTTCAGCAGGATTTCGACCGGCTGACTACCCGCTTCGAGTACGTCTGGTACGGTGACTTTCCGGTAGATGAGCTGAGTTACCGGCAGTTTGCATCGGAGCGGCAGGCGATGATTGACCGTAAATAAGCAACCTGAATCGTTTGATTTTACCTAATTCCGTATCCGTTGAAGCCCAATAAATACCTGTTGATACTGGCGGCGATGCTGATCGCTTATGTGGTGTTTGAGTACTACCGCCCGAAACCGGTTGATTACTCGCCGACGTATCAGAACAACCATAAAATTCCGTTCGGGACAAAAGTGCTTTACGAGTTGTTGCCTGGCCTGCTGAAACAAAAGGAGGTCCGGACCATTCGCATGCCGCCTTACAACCACCTGACCGAAGATACACTCGCCGCAAGGAGCAACTACATTACAATTTGTTCACAGTATGGTATCGATAAAAACGATCAGCGGGAGTTACTGAACTATGTGAAGCGGGGAAATAATGCGTTTGTTTCGGCCTATGACTGGCCTGACTCGCTTGCCAAAGCGCTGGGGTTTAAGGCAGAAATTAAAGCACCCCGCCTGCGCGATACCACGTTGCTGAACAATTTTGTGAATCCGCAGCTCCGTAAAAAGGGCGGATATAACTTTTTCCACGATGACGGCCGGAATTACTTTACGATCCTGAAACCATCGGGCATAACCGTGCTGGGGCGCAACGCACGGAATGAGCCTGTTTTTCTGAAAATCCGGTACGGCTCAGGTTATTTTTATGCCCATAATCTGCCATTGGCATTTACGAATTTCTTTGTCCTCAGTCCCAAAACCTCAGATTACGCGTTTAAAGCCATGTCGTATTTACCGGCCTGGCCAACCAGTTGGGACGAATACCAGAATCAGGGCCGTTTTGCCGAAGACGAGCAAAGTATCCTGCGGTTTATCTTCGCGCAACCAGCGCTGACGTGGGCGTATTACATTGTGATACTGGGCCTGATTCTGTACGTATTTTTTGCCGGCAAACGGACGCAGCGGGTAATTCCGGTTGTAGAGCCGCCTAAGAATACATCACTGGAGTTTGTTCAGACGGTTGGCCGGTTGTATTTCCAGCAGGGTGATCACCATAACATTGGTCAAAAGAAAATTCAGTATTTTCTGGCAAATCTCCGCGAGCGCTATGGGCTGAATACCAATACGCTGAACGCCGAGTTTGCGGAGCTACTGGCGCTCAAGAGCGGTATTGCCCGTAGCGAGGCCGAAGAGCTGGTACGGGTGCTGCAAAGCGCCCGCCGGAGTATTACGCTGACGGAGTATGACCTGCTGGTGCTTAGTGCGGCCATCGAGAAGTTCAACCACGAAGTCAGACAGGGGTAACCAAAAAGTCAGGAAGCGGCATAATGATCATAACAAAACCTCGTGCCGCTTCTGGCTTAGCACCTTTGTGGTAACTAATTATATCAAAACAGAACGTCTTTACATACATGGAATCGTTTGAATCCCGCTTAGACCTGAATCATCTGAAAGCATCGGTAGATGCCATCCGTGCCGAACTCGGAAAAGTAATTGTTGGCCAGCATCATACCATCGACCTGCTGCTGACGGCGCTGCTGGCCGACGGCCATGTCCTGATCGAAGGGGTGCCCGGGGTAGCCAAAACGCTGCTGGCCAAGCTGCTGGCCCGTACGATTTCAGTTGACTTCAGCCGTATTCAGTTTACGCCCGACCTGATGCCATCGGATGTGTTAGGTACATCGGTGTATACGCCGAAGCTGAATGATTTTGAGTTTAAACAAGGCCCGATTTTTTCCAACCTCGTCCTGATCGATGAAATCAACCGTGCACCGGCGAAAACGCAGGCGGCCTTGTTTGAGGTAATGGAAGAGCGGCAGGTGACGAACGATGGAACGACCTATAAACTGGCCAATCCGTTTATGGTGCTGGCTACCCAGAACCCGATTGAGCAGGAAGGAACCTACCGGCTGCCGGAAGCCCAGCTCGACCGTTTCCTGTTTAAAGTGGTTGTGGGTTATCCTGAAGCCGATGAGGAAGCTGCCATTTTGCGGGGCCATCACCAGCGCCGGAGTTTAGCCGATGCCGTAGCGGCCATTGAACCCGTGATTACGGCGGAAACACTGGCCGGCTTGCGGGCCAGTGTGCATCAGGTTCATGTTGAAGAACAGCTGTTCGATTACATTGCGCAGATTGTCCGGAATACCCGTACCAATAAATCGCTCTATCTGGGTGCGTCGCCGCGGGCAGCGGTAGCGTTGCTGAACGGCGCCAAGGCGCTGGCTACGTTGCGGGGCCGCGACTTTATCACGCCCGAAGATGTACAGCAACTGGCTGCACCCGTATTGCGCCACCGCGTCCTGCTGACGCCGGAACGGGAAATGGAAGGCGGTACTGCCGACGATGTGATTGCGCAGGTTGTGCAGAAAGCCGACGTACCGCGATGAAACTAATCCGGTCTCTATACGTTTCGGTCCGCGTCTGGCTGGCGTTGGTAGGTTTTACCCTGCTGTTTGTCGCGGCCTTTGCGCTGCCGGTACTTTTGCCGGTTGCGCAGGTGGGGCTGGTGGTATTTATCCTGCTGCTGGCTATCGAAACGGTGCTGCTCTTCCGGCTCAAAGACGGCTTTTTTGCCCGACGCGATGTACCGGACCGACTCTCGAACGGCGATGAAAATCCCCTGAGTATTTATCTGGAAAACCGCTATAGCTTTACCACGCCCGTGGAAGTGGTTGATGAATTGCCCCCGCAGTTTCAGCGGCGTGACGTGCTGTTCAGGGCTGAACTGAAATCGCGCGAAAAGCAGGTGATCCGCTATGAATTGAGGCCGGTGCGGCGGGGCGAATACAACTTTGGCGCGGTTAACGTGTTTGTGATGACGCCGTTACGCTTATTGAAGCGGCGGTACCAGTTTGAGCAGGGCAAAACAGTGGCGGTCTATCCGTCGTACCTGCAGATGCGGCAGTATGAGTTGCTGGCGGCAACTAACCGGCTGAACGAACTGGGCATTAAGAAAATCCGTCGTATCGGGCACAGCATGGAGTTTGAGCAGATCCGCCCCTATACGCGGGGGGATGATGTGCGGACGGTCAACTGGAAAGCAACGGCCCGCCGGACCGATGCGCAGGCAACCACGCTGATGGTGAACTCGTTTCAGGATGAGCGGTCACAGCCGGTATATTGCCTGATTGATAAGGGGCGTGTGATGCAATCACCGTTTGAAGGCCTGACCTTGCTAGATTATGCCATCAATGCATCGCTGGTTCTGAGTAATATCGCTATTTTCAAGCAGGACCGTGCGGGGTTGCTGACCTTTTCCCACAAGATCGGGCAAATGGTCGTCGCCGACCGGAAACCGGGCCATATGCTGCGGATTCTCGAAGTGCTCTACCGGCAGAAAACCCAGTTTCTGGAGACTGATTACGAAGCGCTCTACGCAACTGTCCGGACGCATATCCGGCAGCGGAGTTTGTTGTTGTTATTTACTAACTTTGAGACAGTCAGTGCCTTACACCGGCAGCTGCCGTTTCTGCGTCGCCTTGCAAAAGACCATCTGTTGCTGGTCGTTTTCTTTGAAAATACAGAACTGCGTTCCCTGCTTGACGAACCGGCGACAGATACTGAAGCGGTATACCTGAAAACAATCGGCGAGAAGTTTTCGTATGAAAAGAAGCAGATTGTTAAGGAGTTACAGCAATACGGTATTCAGACGATTCTGACTGCTCCCCAAAACCTGACGGCCAATACGGTCAATAAGTACCTGGAGCTGAAGGCAAGGGGCATGATATAACATTGATTTTAGCATTGAGAAAGTTATGATACATCCCATTGTTGAACAAAAGATGGCATTCCTGGGGCAATTATGCGAAGCTCATAAAATCAAAAATTTGTACCTGTTTGGCTCTGCCGTTGACGGGTCATTTAATGATCAGGTAAGTGATTTTGACTTTCTGGTCAGGTTTCAGGATGGATTACGGCCTGAAGAGGCTGGACAACATCTGCTTACGCTACAATGCGAGCTTGAGGATTTATTCTCCCGTAAGGTTGATTTGATGATTGAAAGACCCTTTCGCAATCCTTATTTCGCCAGGTCTGTAGAGGCTACAAAACAAATAATCTATGCCGCATAGCCTGGAAAAGTATTTGAAAGATATTTTAATTGCGATTGAGGATATCTATAGTTTCTTGGGTGATGAGCCGGATTATGACCGATATAATCAAAACCTGATGTTGCAATATGCTGTGGAACGGGCATTGGGGATTATTGGCGAAGCCACTAATCATGCCGGGCGTCTAAGACCCGACATTGAGATAAGTCATTTAAGGCAAATAGTAAACCTTAGAAATATAGTTATTCATGCCTACGATGGGGTTGATAATCAAGTGATCTGGGGAGTAGTCATCGGCTATTTGCCCATCTTAAAAGAAGAGGTGAGCATACTATTGGAGCAAAGTACGCCGGACGAAACAAACTAAAACATGAAACGATTTTTCCGTATTGCGGGCCTTGCCCTGGTTGGGCTGCTGGTTGTTTTACTGGTCAATACATTCCGGTTTACCTCAAAGCAACTCACCGATGTGAAACCGGCCCCGGTGTTGCAGGTTGGCGATTCGGCACTGATCCGCCTGAGTCAGGCGCTGCGGATACGGACGGTTTCGTTTACCGATTATTCCCTGACCGACACTACCCAGTTTGATCAGTTCCTGTCATTTATCCACAAAGCTTATCCACTTATCCACAGTACGTTGACGCAGGAACGGTTTCCGAACTATGCGGTGATGTATACGTGGCCCGGCAAGGACACCAAACGAAAGCCGGTTCTGCTGATCGGACACTACGATGTGGTGCCGGTTATTCAGGGAACGCAGCGGATGTGGAAACATCAGGCATTCGCAGGTGAGTCTGAGGGCGGTTATCTCTATGGCCGCGGGGCGCTCGATGATAAAGCAACGGTGATGGGCTTACTGGAAGCCGTGGAATACCTGCTGAAAACAAACTACCAGCCCGAACAAACGATTATGCTGGCTTTCGGGCCGGATGAAGAAACGACAGGCCGGGGCGCTAAAACGATGGCTGCTGCGCTGAAAAAACGTGGTATTGAGCCGGAAATGGTGCTCGATGAAGGCGGCGTAATTAAAACCGACGGCGTAGCAGGCCTGAAGAAGCAGATTGCGCTTGTAGGCATTGCTGAAAAAGGTTACGTGAGTCTGCAATTGTCGGCAACCGGTGAGGGTGGTCACTCGTCTATGCCACCGAAGCAGACCAGTATCGGCATTATTGCCAGTGCCGTCGCGAAACTGGAAACGAATCCGTTTCCCGGCCGTCTGGATGCCGGTCTGAACCACATGTTTCAGTACATCGGGCCGGAAATGGGCTTCGGGCAGCGGCTGGTATTTGCCAATCAGTGGTTGTTTTCGCCGGTCATCAGCTCGATTCTGGGCGGTACACCGGCGGGCGATGCTACCCAGCGGACAACCACGGCACCCACAATTTTTAAAGCCGGTGAAAAGGAAAACGTGCTCCCGATTGATGCTGTGGCAACGGTCAATTTCCGGATCTTACCGGGCGAGACAATCAAGAGTGTGACGGAGCGGGTTATTGAGGTAATCGGTGATGAGCGGGTGAAGGTAGCGCTTATTCCCGGTACGATCGGTTCGGAGCCGTCTCCGGTTTCTGACCCCGATGCCGCGCCGTTTGGGCGGGTACAGCGGGCCATTCAGAGCGTTTTCCCCGAAGTGATTGTGTCGCCGTATCTGATGCTCGGGGCGGCTGATGCACGGCATTACACCGGTATTTGTAAAAATGTCTACCGCTTCATGCCCGTGCGTATGAGCGATGAAACCCTTAAACTGCTCCATGGCACCAATGAGCGCATTGCCGCTAATGACTACCGGCAAATGATTCAGTTCTACATTCAGCTGATTACGCTGGATAAAAACTGATTTCCGGTATACCACAAAGGCACATAGAACACAGAAGTAACCTGCTTTGTGCTCTATGTGCCTTTGTGGTGTAAAAACTAATTATCACTTACGCTTCCCGATACTGACTCGTAGTCAGATTTCAGACGCCCCATTTCGCGGGCCAGAAACGTTTGCAGTTGCCGGTTGAATGCCTCTTTTTCGTCATCAGGCAGGGCATTATATAAGTCCTTCAGTTCCTGATTGATGGCCGCCCGTTCTTCGGCGGTAGCCGCGTTGATGGAGCGGTAGTGGTATTTTCTGAAATCGTAGTCCATATAGCCATAAAAAAAGCCGTTAAGAAGCAGGGTCACTACCTCTTAACGGCTATGAATGTCTGATAGTTAGTTGTTCAGGATTTCCCGGGCTTCTTTCAGCCGTGCCCGCTCGATTGAGCCTGAAACCAGAATGCTGATTTCATACAGCATCGCCAACGGCAGGGCAACGAGAATCTGACTGTAAATGTCAGGTGAAGGCGTAATGATACCGGCAACGACCAGGATAACGATCCAGGCATGCTTGCGGTATTCACGCATGAAACGTGGCGTCAGAATCCCCACTTTTGACAACACAAAAGCCACAATCGGCATCTGGAACATAAGCGCACAACCAAGCGACAGGGTTACCAGTACACCTACGTACGACGTAATATCGAACTGGTTTTTAATCTGGGGCGCAATCCGGAAGTTTGCCAGGAAGTTAATGGCCAGCGGCGAAACGATGTAATAGCCGAACAACAGGCCTAACAGAAACAGCATCGACACATAAAAAACCGCACCTCTTGCTGCCTGACGTTCTGACGAACGAAGGCCGGGTTTGATAAACCGCCAAAGCTCCCAGAACGCATACGGGAAGGAAAAGCAAAGCCCGATAATGGCTGATGACGTCAGGGCCATCGTAAACGGATCGGCAATGCCGATTGCCTGAAGCTCAAAGTCCAGATCTTTTACACAAAGCGCTTCGTAACCCGAAATCTCGGCCAGCCTACACATTTGCCTGTACGTCCAGAAACCCGGATTAGCAGGGGCTAAAATAACGTACTGGAAGATGTCCTGGATAAAAATGAACGCCACGATCGCAAACACGAAAATCGAAGCCACCGCCCTGATGATGTGCCAGCGTAACTCTTCAAGGTGTTCGAGGAAGGTCATTTCACCGCCTTCTTCCGCTTGTTCTTCGTCCTGATCGTACCGATCTTCAAATGCTTGGTCGAGTGCCATATTGTAAAGAGTGAAAGAGTGAGAGCGTGAAAGAGCGGAAGCAATCACTCTTCCGCTCTTTCACGCTTTCGCTCATTAGTTATGCGTATAACGGAAACGCCTTCATCCAGGAATTAATTTCCTCCCGAACGGTCTGAATTTTGGCGTCGTTATCGTGGTTCATCAATACCTCATCGATGTAGCCAACGATCTGCTCCATGTCGCTTTCTTTCATGCCGCGGCTGGTCATGGCTGCCGTACCGACACGCATACCTGACGTAACCATCGGCGACTTGTCGTCGAACGGAACCATGTTTTTGTTAATCGTAATGTCCGCTTTAATCAGGGTGTTTTCGGCCAGTTTACCGGTCAGCCCTTTTGAACGCAGGTCGATCAGCATCAGGTGGTTATCCGTACCGCCCGAAATGATCTGGTAACCTTTGTCAACAAATGCCTTAGCCATTGCCTGTGCGTTGGCCTTAACCTGTACCGCGTAGTCGTAGAAATCATCTGACAATGCTTCGCCGAACGCAACGGCTTTAGCAGCAATCACGTGCTCCAGCGGACCACCCTGCGTACCCGGGAATACACCCGAATCCAGCAGCGAAGACATTAACCGGATATCGCCTTTCGGTGTTTTGATGCCGAACGGGTTTTCGAAATCATTCCGCATCATAATCAGACCACCGCGCGGGCCACGCAGCGTTTTGTGCGTTGTGGTGGTTACGATATGGCAATGCTCCAGCGGATCGTTCAGTAATCCTTTGGCAATCAAACCGGCAGGGTGCGAAATGTCGGCTAGCAGCAGTGCGCCGATCTGATCGGCAATCGCCCGCAGACGAACATAATCCCAGTCACGGCTATAGGCCGATGCACCGCAGATGAGCACTTTCGGACGCTCACGCAGGGCTGTTTCTTCAACAACGTCGTAATTAATAACGCCGGTTTCCCTTTCGACACCGTAGAATGTCGGACGGAAATATTTACCGGAAATGTTCACCGGCGAACCGTGGGTCAGGTGACCGCCGTGCGACAGGTCAAAGCCCAGGATGGTATCACCTGGTTGCAGACAGGCCAGGAATACCGCCGTGTTAGCCTGTGCACCTGAGTGCGGTTGCACGTTTGCCCATGAAGCCCCGAACAGTTCTTTGATCCGGTCGATGGCCAGCTGCTCAATTTGGTCAACTACTTCGCAACCACCGTAATACCGTTTACCTGGTAAGCCTTCTGCGTATTTATTGGTTAATACACTGCCGGCAGCCTCCATTACCTGGCGGGAGACAAAGTTTTCAGAAGCAATCAGTTCGATACCTGATTCCTGGCGATGTTGTTCTTTGGCAATGAGATCAAATACCTGCGTGTCGCGGGCGGTAGTTGTCGTTGCAGTTGACATGTTAGTGAACTCCGTTTGGTAAAATTGAACTGTTGACCGCTGGTCAGCCGGACGGATAGGTTCCCGGCTTTCGTCAGCCAACTCTTTTTCCGGCAAAGGTACGGCATTTTGTTGTACGGCACAGCATACCAGTGGAGTGGGTAGCGCGACAAGTTAAATTTTTCGGCAGGATCAGCCTCTAAAAACGGTGATCCTGCCGAAAAGCGGGGAGAATGCTAATCGTATTTTAATAGATTTCTTCTTCAACCAGTACCGGAACCTCTTTATCGCGGTACAGCGTCTGGTATTTCAGCGGGGTTGTACCGGTCTGTTGCCGGAACTGCCGGTGGAAATGGGAGATATTATTAAACCCGCATTCCAGACCAACCTGCCCGACGCTCATATCGGCCTGGGTCAGCAGTTTGCGGGCATGACTGATCCGGAGTTCATTGAGGTATTCGACGAACGATTTGTTGGTTCGCTTGCGGAAATACCGGCAGAAAGCCGCCGGTGCCATGCCGGCAATAGAGGCAATTTCATCAATCCGGATTTCTTTCCGGAAGTTATGCAACATGTGCTCAAGCACCCGCTTCATCCGTTCGGTCTCGGCTTCATTCGGCGTAAGCTGGTAACTGTCGCTGGCCAGTAATACCGCTTCGGTATCGTAGCTGAGTTCGTTCAGGATCTGGAGCCAGTCAATAATCCGTTCCATGCCGCTGCGTGTCAGAAGCCGTTCCATTTTCCGGCCGATGCGCTGCTGAAACTCTTCGCTAAACAAGATGCCATACTTCGCCCGGTGCAGCATCTGCATGATACGGTCTGCTTCCGGGAGCGTGCGGAAAAGGGCATTGTCAAGGTTCGGGCTGAACTGGATAACGTAAGCTTCAGAGGTAAGAAATTCCGGCTGGTCTTCGTCATTGCGCCAGAAATGCGGCAGGTTCGGGCCCAGTAACACCAGATCGCCCGGTACAAAATCCCCGACGTGGTCACCGACAAAGCGTTTTCCGCTGCTGCGGACAATGTAGGTCAGTTCATACTCAGGATGATAGTGCCAGGGAACATTGAAACGGTTGACAGAGACGTGTTTGGTGAGCAGCGATTCCTGATCAGCAATGCTGACTTTTTCGAATAGGGCTTTCATAACGTAATGACAATAAATTGTACTTTATTGACCGTAAAAGGAAAGTTGTTGAGGTGAATGCGTCAAAAAAACATACAAATAAGCAAATAATCTGAATGTTTGTCAAGTACTAAGCCCGCATTTTTGTAACAGTAAATAAAGAAATAATTTAACTTTTACCATCATGCTAACTGCCATAGATAAATTATCACGCTTAAACCAGCTGACCGAACCTTTTGCGGTCACACCCGCGCAACGGGCGTTTTATCAGGAATACGGCTTCATTAAGCTGAAGCACGTTTTATCGCCTGAGGTGCTGGCCTACTATGGCAATCTGATTACGGAGTGGGTAATCAGACTGAATACGCTTACAAAACCGATGGAGGAACGTACGACGTATGAACGTGCTTTTCTCCAGATTATGAATTTATGGCGTGAAAACGATGAGATCAAAGAATTTGTCTTTTCCCGTCGTCTGGCACAAATTGCGGCCGACCTGATGGACGTCAGCGGTGTCCGGCTTTACCACGATCAGGCACTGTACAAAGAACCGTCGGGCGGCATTACGCCCTGGCATGCCGATCAGTTTTACTGGCCGCTTGCCAGCCCTAAAACCGTAACCGTCTGGATTCCGTTGCAGGAAACGCCGATGAACATGGGCCCGCTGGCGTTTGCTGCCCGGAGTCAGCACGTGGAAATTGGCCGGGACATCGAAATCAGCGACGAAAGCGAGCGACTGTTATCGGACGAATTGCAGCGCATGAACTTCGAGATGAACGATACACCCTTCGATCTGGGCGAAGTCAGCTACCATGCCGGCTGGACGTTTCACCGTGCAGGCCCTAATACATCAGATGTACCCCGTAAGGTAATGACCATGATCTACATGGATCAGAATCAGGTTATTATGTCGCCGAGAAATACGTTTCAACAGGCAGACTGGGAAACCTGGCTGGCGTCTTATCCAATCGGAAGCAGCCCGGCCAGCGACCTGAATCCGGTTTTATATAGCCGGCCCTAACGTTCAAATAGCCTTTTTAACGAAAATATCAGTAATTAGATCGTGTTGTATAGTAGTATTACTGACACGGGTTGTTTTTAGACTATTCGAGTGAATAAAAATTAATATAGGTTGGTTGTTGTTACACCGCCCTGACCATGATGTCGGGGCGGTGTTTTTTGTTATCAGGATGTTAATGGCAGCGATTGGCCGAAGATTTGCGTATGAAGTTATAGGCTGATCGACCATCTTTGTGAATCTGTTCTCAACAATCACTAAGCAGGCGTGAAAACATCTGCGGTAGTTTGGAAATATTTTTGCAACGATTCTGTTATACCCAAAGTACTGTCGGTTACGTAAACCTGTACATAACATCTATGAAACGAATACTGGCGCTCTGCGCGTTTTTCCTGCTGAATGTGAGTGTTTATGCCCAGTTCGGAGCGCCCGGACAATCGGGTATTGTTAAACCGGTCCCATCATGGAACTATACCACAAAGCCGGCTAATGCCAGGGTAGGCGATGTTGTGGAATTGTATATTACCGCAAACGTTCAGGAGGGATGGCACATGTATTCCTCAGAATCAAATCCTAAAATGGAATTCGGGCCAATCGCTACCACCGTTTCCTTTAAGAAAAACGATGGGTACGAAGTTGTTGGCAAGCTGAAGCCAATTGGTGCGAAAACAAAATACGAAGAGGTCTTTGAAGGCGATGTTTATTTAATGCCGCGTCCTGCCGTATTTATTCAGAAAATTAAGCTTCTGAAAGATAACCCGAACATTTCGGGTACAGTAGAAGGGCAGGCATGTACAGATACGGATGGTCGTTGTGTACAGGTAAGCGATGATTTCTCGGTAGCTGTAAAAACAAGTGCCGCCGCTACAGTGCCGGCCACTGCCACTGCTACGACTGCTTCGGCTTCAGTGAGCGCACCGGTATCAACAACGGCTGTAAGCGCCACAACGGCACCTGAAGCGGTTGCTGCCACAACAAGTGCTGATACAGTGACTGAATCCGTTGCGCCTGCACCGGAATCAATTACGGGTATTGCTGCCGAAACGGCCGCCGGAACAGAGGGTGATTCGATGCTTGGTTTCATCATTGCCGCCTTCCTGTCAGGACTGGTAGCTTTGCTGACGCCCTGTGTGTTCCCGATTATTCCGATGACGGTGAGTTATTTTACACATCAGAAAGGCGGTCGCTGGAAAGCAATTATTTATGGCGCGTCGATTATCGGCATTTACGTACTGATCGGAACGCTGGTTTCCCGCATCAACGGACCGGCGTTTGCCAACTTCCTGAGCACCCACTGGGTACCGAATATTCTGTTTTTTGCCATTTTCTTTACGTTCGGGCTTTCGTTCCTCGGGCTGTTCGAAATCGTATTACCACATAGCCTGGTCAACAGTGCCGATGCCAAAGCCGAAAAAGGCGGACTGATGGGCATTTTCTTTATGGCCTTCACGCTGGTACTGGTGTCGTTCTCCTGCACCGGCCCGATTGTGGGTAGCCTTTTGGTGGCCTCAGCCGGTGGCGAAGTCGTGAAGCCGATTGTGGGCATGATGGCGTTTTCGTCGGCCTTTGCCATTCCGTTTACATTGTTTGCTGCCTTCCCGCAGTGGCTGAAAAGCCTGCCGAAATCGGGCGGATGGTTAAATTCGGTAAAGGTATTATTAGGCTTCCTGGAACTGGCGCTGGCGCTGAAATTCCTGAGCATTGCTGATCAGGTATATCACTGGGGCTTACTGGATCGTGAAGTATTCCTGGCATTCTGGATCGTAATCTTCTCGCTCATCGGTTTCTACCTGCTGGGTAAAATCCGCCTGCCGCACGACTCCGAAACCAAATCGGTAAGTGTGCCTCGCCTGCTGATGGCGATCATCACGTTTGCGTTTGTCGTCTATATGGTACCTGGTCTATGGGGTGCACCGCTGAAAGCGCTGTCAGGCTATTTGCCGCCGGAAGCATCGCAGGATTTCAGACTGACGGCGGGCGGTTCAGGCGCTTCAGAGCCGGCCAATGCCCTGGGCGAAAAACCGAAATACGGCGATCTGTTTCATTTGCCGCATAACCTGCAGGGATTTTTCGACTATAAGCAAGCCCTGGCTTACGCTAAAAAGGTAAATAAGCCGGTCTTTATCGACTTTACGGGGCATGGCTGTGTAAACTGCCGCGAGATGGAAGCCCGCGTGTGGTCTGATCCGCAGGTGCTGAGTCGTCTGAAAGAGGACTATGTGGTTGTGGCCTTATATGTTGATGATAAAACCGAACTGCCGGAAAGCGACTGGTATACATCGACCTACGATCAGAAGCAAAAAACGACGATTGGTGCCCAGAACGGTGATTTGCAGATTGTAAAATACAATAACAATGCCCAGCCACACTATTGTCTGGTCGATCACGAAGGCAAGCTGCTGGTAGCACCTAAGAACTATGACCGTGACATCAACAACTTCGTACAGTTTCTGGATGCCGGCAAAGCGAAGTTTAACGGGAAAGGTTAATGGTCACTGATCAATTAATAAAACGGTATGCAAGCAATCAGGGAATTATCGGAGTATGAACTGGAACGGGGGAAGCCTATGCCTAGTAAAAACCATGCAATTATTCAGGGGAATCTGGTCGTTGCCTTAACCATACATGCTGAAGAACGGTATCGCTTTTTGCCCGAAGTGAAACTCCATACGCCTCCTGTCGATTTAGTACCGGACGTCGCTGTTTATCCTTTGATCGAATTTGATTCATTGAATGATGAATTAAAGATGGAAGAAATGCCTTTAGGAGTTATTGAAATCATTTCTCCTTCACAAGGGGATCAGGAGTTAGTAGACAAGCTGGCCCGCTATTTTGATGCAGGGGTAAAGTCGTGCTGGCTGGTTCAGCCTACATTCCGGATTATTACTGTGTTCTCGGATAAACGTACGTTCAAAACCTATATCGAAGGTGAACTTTACGACCAAATACTGGATATACGGCTAGATCTGAAACGCATCTTCCGCTGATAAAAAAAAGCCGGCCTCGATAAGGGCCGGCTTTTCTGCTTCTAGTTCGTAGGTTCAACAAAAACAATCAATGAAAAATCTTAGTACCCGCCAATCGGGAATGAATAACCCAGTGATACACTGACACCACGGTTGCGAACCGGTAACTGCACCACCGGTACGTTTACCTGACGGGTGAAACCGTGTGTATAGCGACCTTCCAGAATCAGCTTACCGGCGCCAACCGGAGCAGCTAAGCCCAGACCACCCACCGCGCTGAAATCCCAGCGCTGCATCACACCACCCATCGGCACATCCAGGTAAATCGGTTTTGAGACAAAGAGCGCTTCAGCACGGGTACGGACCTTGCTGTCAAAGGCATAGCCAATCGACGGGCCGGCAATGATGTATGGCTGAATGGCGCCGTCGCTAAGGTTAATTTGGGCCAGCAGGGGTAATTCAATATTTTTGGTCTGGAAGTTAATCCGGGCGCCCAGCGGCAGTGGTATACCGCCAATATTCAGATTAAGGCCTTCGCGCATCATAAACCCTTTCTGTACATAGGCAATTTCAGGCCGGAACGATACATAGTCGCTCAGCGGAATGTTCAGGAAAAGGGCTCCCTGCGGACCGGCTGCCAGTTTAAATTCAGGCGTGAAGCTGTCAAAGGTAGATGGCTTGGAAACGGTGCCGAAATTAGCGCCACCCCGGAACCCCAGCTCAACCTGAGCAGATGCGTTATGGAACAGAAAAAAACTGCAAGCTGATACTAGTGCGAAAACGATACGTTTCATGGTAGTCAAAAAAGGATTAATTAAAAAGTCGTTTGTAAAAAGTACAGCTTGTGCCATTCAGTAGTTGTTGTTTGTAATGCTTGGACGCAGAAGTTGTGAAAAGGATTAATCAGGCATGAACTATTTTTTTTGGGTATGCCGGTTTCCTTTTTATTGAATTGCACTATTTGTTGAAAACATTGTAAAGTAGTTGTAGCTTTACTACTATAGCCTTCCGTTTGATCGTGATGAAGTACATAAAACCAACGAGATATAGTTATCTGCCCCGGTTTCTGTCGTGGCTGGATGTATTAGGCCTGTTTGAATGCGATCCTTTCGGTAATTCGCTGTTAGTGAAACGGATACTGATCTGTATCATTGGTTGGTTTACCTATGCGCGCTACACGGTAGTAAACCGGATTCAGATTGAAGGCACTGAACATCTGGAAAACCTGCCGATCAATAACGTCTTGTTTCTGTCGAATCATCAGACCTATTTTGCCGACGTCATTGCGTTTTACCATATTTTTTGTGCGGTGAAATGGGGTTTTCAAAATACCATGCTTCCGCCGATTTACCTGTTCGGTCCCCGGGCGAGGAACTATTACGTGGCAGCTACGGAAACGATGAAGAAAGATATTCTGTCCCGTTTATTTGCGATGGGCGGGGCTCTGACTGTCGAACGGTCGTGGCGCGCTGATGGCCGTGATGTAAAGCGGGCGGTCGACACCTCGGCCGGTGATAAAGTAAACAGGGCGCTGGAACATGGCTGGGTAGTGAGTTTTCCGCAGGGGACGACGAGCCCGTATGCACCCGTACGGAAAGGTACCGGTCACCTCATCAAAGACCATCAGCCGATTGTTGTGCCGATTGTAATAAACGGCTTCCGGCGGGCATTCGACAAAAAGGGATTACGGTTTAAAAAAAGGAACACGCTGTTGACCGTCCGGTTTAAAGCGCCGATGTATATCGATCCGGATGATAGTGTCGATGATATTGTGGCAAAGGTCCGGAGTGCCATTGAACAGGACACGCCTGAATGGGTTAATAAATAACAAGACGGGCGCTCATCCGCATGGATGAGCGCCCGTTTCAGTATACCCTTACCGGTTTCTTACAGCAACCAGCGCAGGAAAATAAAGAGTGTAAACGAGAGCAGGACAGATACCGGTAACGTCAGTACCCATGCCAGCGCAATGTTCTTAACGGTTCCGGCCTGCAGGTTTTTAATGCCTTTGTTAGCGACCATACTACCTGCGATACCCGATGACAGAATGTGGGTTGTACTAACCGGCACTTTCAGGGCTGAGGCAATGCCGATTGTACTGGCGGCAACCAACTCGGCCGAAGCGCCCTGCGCATAGGTCAGGTGCTGCTTACCGATTTTCTCACCGACAGTCACCACAATCCTGCGCCAGCCAACCATCGTTCCTAAGCCCAGCGACAAGGCAATCATCAGGATTACCCACGTCGGTGCATAGTCGGTATACCGGCGCAGACCGGTTTTTTCGTCGAGGTTTGCTTTCAGGTCATCAACCTCGGTTTTGGTCAGAGAGGCTTCGCCGCTGTCCAGAATCTTCTTGACGTTGTTGTTGATCAGCAGCAGATCGCGGCGCACACCCAGACGTTTGGCGGCCGGTAATTTGCCGTCTTCCATCGGTTCTGAAAGCGTTTTATTGAGCTCCGCCAGTTCCGTCCGTGTCTCCACCAGACGCTTACGATCCTGATTCGATAAACGTGATGAGTCAATTTTGTTGATTACCTGCTCAATCCGTACCGTATTCTCCCGCATTTCCAGCGGGTTTTTGGCGTTATTAAGCGCAAAGAACGTCGGCGTAATGCCAATCAGGATCAACATGATCAGGCCCACACCTTTCTGACCGTCGTTGTTGCCGTGGAAGTAACTAACCAGCGTACACGTAATGATCAGAATACCACGGATCCAGATGGGAGGCGGTGAGTTTTTCTTTGGTTCTTTAAAGAGCGCATCCTTGCTTTCCTGAGGCGTCAGCCGGCGGAGCAGGAACATCAGAATGATCACAAGGCTGAAACCAATCATCGGCGAAAGCAGCAGGGCTTCGAAGGTTTCAATGGCTTTGTCCCAGTTAACGGCTGAACCTGAGGTGTTCTCAGGAAAAGTAGAGAAGGCCAAGCCTACACCGAGGATCGATCCGATCAGGGTGTGCGAGCTGGAACTCGGCAGGCCAAAGTACCAGGTGCCCACGTTCCAGATAATGGCGCTGAGCAGCAGCGATAGCACCATGGCAATGCTATGGTAAACATTCTGATCAACAAGGAGTTCGACGGGAAGCAGGTTAACGATACCCATGGCGACGCCGATGCCTCCGAGGAGTACACCGATGAAGTTCCACATACCGGACCAGACCACCGCAACGGTTGGTTTCAACGAGTTGGTATAAATAACGGTAGCCACCGCATTCGCTGTATCGTGAAAACCATTTACAAATTCAAAAGCACAAGCCGCGAAGAGGCTAACAAAAAGAAGGATGAAAACGTCTGTTTCTAGACCAAACATTGGAGGTATTCTTCTGTAGTTCAAAGCCTATCCAGGTGACAGGCGATTATACCGCAAAGGTAAGGCAATCTTTTAAGCCCCATGTTAAGAAATTGTTAAGTAGGGGCGACCCCACGTGGTCGCCCAAGTGGGTTGCATGATGACCGTTGAGGTTGATTGGGAACAAAAAGGGCGATCACGTGGGGGATAAGTAGGGGCGACCCCACGTGGTCGCCCTGGTGGGTTGCATGATGACCGTTCTTTCTGATTGGGGAATAAAAAGGGCGATTACGTGGGGGATAAGTAGGGGCGACCCCATGTGGTCGCCCTGCTGGGTTGCGTGATGACCGTTGAGGTTGATTGGGAATAAAAAGGGCGATCACATCGGGCCAATAAAAAAGGGCGACCACGTGGGCCAATAAAAAAAGGGCGACCACGTGGGGTCGCCCGTACGGTGATGCTGATCGGGGAATAAAAAGGGCGGCTACGTGAGCCAATAATAAAAGGGCGATCACATCGGGCCAATAAAAAAGGGCGGCCACGTGGGCCAATAAAAAAAGGGCGACCACATGTGGTCGCCCGTACGGATTATGGATGCGGCATCAAGCCTCAGGATTTGCCGGCGAGTTGCCCGCAGGCAGCGTCAATGTCCTTACCACGG
Source organism: uncultured Arsenicibacter sp. (assembly GCF_945952095.1). Lineage (GTDB taxonomy): Bacteria > Bacteroidota > Bacteroidia > Cytophagales > Spirosomataceae > Arsenicibacter. The sequence continues at coordinate 39,860 of NZ_CAMFHL010000026.1, forward strand.
CTGCGACGGACGTTTACCGTAACGCCTTTGTTTTCCAGAAACCCCGCGAATTTGTCGAGTGTCTGCGGATCAGTGTTTTTAAAGCTGGCTTCAGCAATCGGATTGTATTCAATAATATTCACCTTGGCCGGTACTTTTTTCGTGAACTCCCAAAGCTCCCGTGCATCCTGCAGCGTATCGTTGAAGTTATAGAATACAATGTATTCGAACGTCACGCGGGTGCCGGTCTTGCGGTAAAAGTAGTTCAGGGCCTCTGCCAGATTTTTCAGCGAATTACTTTCGTTGATCGGCATAATCTGGTCACGCTTCTGGTCATTGGCAGCATGCAGCGACAGGGCCAGATTGAATTTCACCTGATCGTCGCCGAGCTGTTTGATCATTTTAGCGATGCCGGCCGTGGATACCGTAATGCGTTTCGGAGACATGCCCAGTCCGTCGGGCGAGGTAATGCGGTCTACCGACTCCATGACGTTTTTATAGTTCAGGAGCGGTTCGCCCATGCCCATGTAGACAATGTTTGTCAGCGGGGCCTGATAGAACTCATTGGCCTGTCGGTCAATGGCCACCACCTGGTCATAAATTTCGGAGGCTTCCAGGTTCCGTTTACGGTCCATATAGCCCGTTGCGCAGAACTTGCAGGTAAGCGAGCAACCCACCTGCGACGATACGCAGGCAGTCATACGGTCGGTGTCGTCTGCCCGGAGCGCCGGAATCAGGACACCCTCGACGAGGTTGCCGTCATAGAGTTTGAAAGAGGATTTAACGGTGCCGTCGGCACTGCGCTGCTGGGTAGCCACGGTAAGCGGCCGTATATCAAAGTGACTGTCCAGCTTTTCGCGGGTTGATTTCGACAGATTGGTCATCTGCTCAAACGACTGAGCTGATTTTTTCCAGAGCCATTCGTGCACCTGTTTGGCGCGAAAGCCCTGCTCACCGTTTGCCGTAAACCAGTCTTTCAGCTGGACCGCCGATAATTTGCGAATATCTTGCTTCATTGTAAAGAGCGAATGAGTTAATGAGCGAAAGAGTGAACCGGACCAAACCAAACAGCATACGCACTTTCAGTCTTTCGCACTTTCACTCTTTAACGTTTGAAGTCCCTTCGGTACCCAGACAGCGGTTTTGCGCATAACGGCCGGTGCCACGGGGCGGATAGCCGGATACAGATACGTGCCTTGTGTCTGATTAGCAGGGATTTCAACTCCCATGTAGCTGAACAACCAAAACAGCACACTAATTCCAAAGACCCACGTAAAAATCCCGACCGCCGCTCCTACGATACTGTCAAAGGTGCCAAGCAAGGTATACCGGAGTGATTTCCGGAGTGAATACCCCATCTGGTTGATCATGAAAATGGTGGGAAAAAAAATAACCGAAAAGCCTAACCACGGCAGCAGCCTGCGGGCCAGATCCCGGCTGATGTACGGCGACAGCAGGTCTATGCCGAAGCTCAGAAACTTAAATCCCACAATCATGGCGACAACGAAGGCAACCACGGCAATAATCTCGATCAGCAGTCCCTTACGATACCCATTCCAGGCCCCCCAAATCAACGGAATCAATATAAGAATGTCGAGCGTTTTCAAAGAGTGAAAGAACGAGAGAGTGAAAGAGCGAAAGAAGCGGTTACGCGGGCAGAGAGTAAAATATGAGCCAGACATCGCTCTTTCACTCTTTATCCGCCACGGCGGATCACTCTTTCGCTCTTTAAATCAGGCTAAAAGCTGCTTCACCGTGGCGGAGATGGCTTTGCCTTCGGCGAGGCCGGCAAGCTCTTTGGTGGCGACACCCATTACCTTACCCATATCCGACGGGGCAGAGGCACCCACGCGGGCGATGATATCCTGTAACTTAGCCTTCAGCTCGTCTTCGGTCAGCTGTTTTGGCAGGTACTTTTCGATAATGGCAATTTCGGCTTCTTCTTTCGCCAGCAGGTCTTCGCGGCCCTGTGTCCGGAACACATCGGCTGAATCTTTCCGCTGCTTCACCGCTTTGGTGAGGAGCTTGATTTCGTCTTCCGGTTTCAGTCCGTCGCCGGCTCCTTCTTTGGTTTCTTCCAACAGAATCAAAGACTTAATGGCCCGTAAAGCCCGCAGACCGTCCTGGTCCTTTGCCCTCATGGCGTCTTTTATATCGGCGTCAATTTGTTGTTTTAATGACATGATTTCGTAAAAGATAACGTAATGATAATTCGTGCAAAGGTAGGAATAAGGGAGCAATAAAGATAAAACGGACATTACTGCCGCTATTGGTTTACAAACCGGCTGACGCCGGTTTCGTTAAGTTGATTCCTCCCGTTTAGGGGCCTTCCCCAACTGCTTGGTTGGTATTCCCCGTTTATGGGCTTTATCCAGCTGATCTGCTTGTTTTTGCGGAGGAGCCGCCGGAAGTGCGGATAGTAAAACGTATCCATCCTGTTGAAGTAGCGGGCGTCGATAACTACAGGCCGGTTTGCCGGAAACTGATCAATCAGGGCATTTAATTGCCGTGTATTCTCATCATTGGCCGACAAGATACCATATAAAATATACCCCGTTCCTTCTTTCCGGAACGAAAACGGGTGCGGGAAATAGTTCTCCAGAGTACGCCAATAGCTCATTATCACGGTTTGATTCCGGCAGTGGGTCCACAGGGCAGACGAAATGAAGTTGAACAGCTGGATTTCCGGTGTACCGACCTTCTCATGCCCGAAAGAAAAAGTAAATGTGCCATACCTTGCTTCAGCTTCTGCACCGTCCGCATAAATTTCTTCAGCATACAGCTGTTCGTTACTGGTATTGTGCATAGCTTCCGCCTGACGTTCTTCCCTCTCTATCTGCTTTGCCTTTATCTGAACCAGATAGTTTTGAATAGCTATCCAGCGCTTCCGGTCCGGAATCCACTGGCTGAATGTAATGCTCCCGGACGGGGCATCGGGTCTGATAACCAGCCGGATCTCAAAACCGTCCTGACCAGGTATTAGGGTAAGCTGGCTGACCGGATGAAAGGCTGGTGTAAAGCGGATAGAAAGTGGCTGACCGGCGGCACAAAAGCCGTAAAGGATCAGCATAAGGATGAGCAGATGGCGGAGCATAGGAAAGAAAAACGGCAGGAGAACCATATTTCGTGTAATGGAGTTAATTTTGGCAGGGCAATTCAATCACATTATTACTCGCTCAACCAATGACTCGTCTCAGTGTTAATATCAATAAAATTGCTACACTCCGGAATGCGCGCGGAGGCAATAATCCGGATGTTGTGCAGGTCGCCCTTGATGCCGAACGCTTCGGCGCTCAGGGGATTACCGTACATCCCCGGCCTGATGAACGCCATATCCGGTATTCAGATGTACTGGCGCTCAAGGAGGTAGTAACGACTGAGTTTAATATTGAAGGTAATCCCGACGACCGGTTTATTGAACTCGTGAAGCGGGTGAAACCGGAGCAGGTGACGCTGGTACCGGATGCTGTGGACGCCATTACGTCAAATGCCGGCTGGGATACGGTTACCCACCGCGAACACCTGACGAATCTGGTAAACATATTTAAGGCTGACGGAATCCGGGTGTCGGTTTTTGTGGATGCCGACGAGCGGATGGTCGAAGGAGCGAAAGCAACCGGTACCGACCGCATTGAACTCTATACCGAGCCTTATGCAATACACTATGCCGGAGACCGCGAAGCGGCCATTGCGCCGTTTGTGAAAGCCGCACAAAAAGCACAGGAGCTGGGGCTGGGCCTGAATGCCGGTCATGACCTGAGTCTGGAAAACCTGCAGTATTTTGCACAGCATATTCCGGGCCTGCTGGAGGTCTCTATTGGTCACGCACTGATTGCCGATGCGCTTTATTTCGGTCTGGAAAATACCATTCAGATGTACCTGCGCCAGTTGGCCAGCTAAACAGCATGAACGCAAAACAACTCTCCGTCGCTGATTTTCTGAACGAAGCCGGCCGGCTGCCCGTCATCGATGTGCGGTCGCCGGGAGAGTATGCGCATGCCCACATACCCCATGCCATCAACATTCCTTTATTTGATAATGATGAGCGTGCCAAAGTCGGGACAAAGTACAAACAGGCAGGAAAAGATTCTGCGGTCCTGCTTGGGCTGGAGCTGGTAGGGCCGAAGCTGGCCGGCTTTGTGAAGCAGGTGCGCAAGCTGAATCCGGCCGGAACAGAGGTGCTCGTACACTGCTGGCGGGGTGGTATGCGGAGCGGATCGTTTGCCTGGTTGCTTAATACGGCCGGTATCCGCGCCCGCACGCTGGAGGGTGGTTATAAAGCCTACCGTAACGACGTGCTGACGGCTTTTGCACAGCCCCGGCAGCTCATGATTCTGGGCGGAAAAACCGGCTCGGGCAAAACCGACATCCTGAAAGAACTCGCGCGGCAGGGCGAACAGGTGATTGATCTGGAAGCTATTGCCCGGCATAAGGGCTCATCCTACGGTGCAATCGGACAGTTGCCGCAAGTATCATCTGAACATTTTGAGAATGAGCTTTTTGATGTCTGGCGGACGCTGGATCCGTCCCGCCGGATCTGGCTCGAAGATGAAAGCCGGACGATCGGTACCTGCTTCATTCCATACCCTTTGTGGCTACAGATGCAGGCAGCCCCGGCAGTCATTGTAGAGGTGCCTAAAAGCGAACGCATTGCCCGGCTGGTCCGGGAGTACAGTGGTAATAGTATTGACCCGGCCGCCCTGATTGAGGCTACCCGCCGTATACAGAAACGGCTCGGGGGAAAAGCCACACAGGATGCCATCGACGCCATACATAAACAGGATTATGCGACTGTTGCCGATATCGTTCTTACCTATTACGATAAGTCATATTTAACCGGCATTTCATTAAAAAAACCGGCAGATTTGTATACTTTTGACGCTTCAACGGATAATCCGTCTCTCTCTGCAACTCAGTTATTACAAAAAAGATTTGAAAGAAATTAAAATTTTCTTTCATGTGTTGTTTTTGGCCCGAAAATTGAGTTAGTCCCCTCAGCAGCCTCTTTTACTCAGCATTCCGCAAAAATGCGGAGAAAACTCTACATGGTTTGCGCCATGAACTACAATTGCTATAACGTGATGACCCAAATGAGACAAGTTTACAGCGTAATGTTGCTTGCTGTGTTGAGCATGTCCGGTGCGCAGGCCGGACGATTGAGGGAACCGGAGAGTGGAGCAGTCAGCAAGCCTGCCTCAGCCACAGGAGTACAGCTTACAGGGAATTTGGCCGCTACTCCCCGTAAGGCATTCGTGCCAACAGCCATAAAAGGCTATTGGAATATCGACGCTGTTGATGATTTTAGCTTACCAATAACCAAATCCATTACGTTCTGCGGCGCCGGCCGTAACCTGCACGTCAACAGTGACTGGCAGAAGCTGTTCAAACGCGGCTTTTCGGCCATTGAAAAGTCAAGAATGGTGTCCGACGAATGTAATAATGACCCTGACCATCCAAAGCCGGCCGGCTGGGTCAGCCGGTTAACGCAGAGCCAGCGTTCCTGGGTTATTTATCAGCAATATTTCAGCGAAAATGCCTACCAGATTCCGTGGGCGCGCAATAGCCAGGATGCGGCGAACACCTATTACAGACGTCCTGACGGTGATCCACTATATGCAAACAGTCTCTATAAGGCGATTGCTGATATTCAGGGCACCTGCGAGTTGTTTGGCGACTGCAATCCGAACAACAAGAAAAGTACGTTCGGGAATATCTTCCTTGATATTGAAAATGAAGGTATTTCGTCGGATCTGGCGCAAGAGCAGGTGAACCTGTACACATACATGGCGAAGACACTGAAAGATGTGATCAGCCCGCAGACCGAAACCGCATCCATTGCACCCGTACCGCTCAACGGCCACGGCGTATCGCCCGGCGGTGACTATTATCTGCCTGCCGATTATCTCTGGAAAAACACAGCACAGCACACGGCTACATCGCGTGACCGGGGGATGCCGGATAATATCGTCGGTACTTCATTCTCCGACCATATTACCATGCAGATGCCGGGTGTCTATTTTGTATACCCTGACTTTGATTACTCTGCCACGCATACCGGCGATCGTGACCGGCACTGGCTTGCTCATATTCTTCAGGAACAGGAAGTAAACCTGGCGTTGTCGCCTAAAAAACGGGTTGCCTGGCAGTGGCTGTTCAACACGCAGGACCCGCATTATGCAAACAGCGGCAAGGCAGAACATCCGGCTCCACCTGTCGTAGCAGAAGGGCTGGCAATTTTCTACTGGTTTACAGGTGCCTATGGTGCCTTGTTCTGGGATGACCACATTAACCTGACACCAAACCAGCCAACGCCAACTGATCCGGCACAGGTTGGTATCGGTAATGACCGGAATTATGCCTGTTATGAGTATTACATGCATGGCCTGTGGCGGTTATTTAAACACCACGGCGATATGTTTTCGGGCGGAGAAACGTATTTAAATCAAAATACGGAATGTTCTTACGACGGCGGCCAGACATGGCATAAATACAATGCCAATCAGCTTAAGATGAATGGATTGCCGTTTGTCCGGGCTATTGTGAAAGGCGATCAGATTCTGGTGGCGGCTACAAAACCTTATGCTGCGACAGGCGAACAGACATCCGTGCACTTGCGCTATGGCGAAAATGGGTTTAACTTCGTTACCGAGATCAAACTGACCGGTGATGAAATTTTTCTGGGGCGTGCTACCATGCAGGACCCGAACAAGGCAACTCCCGGCCAGCGGGTCTATAACCTGAGTCTGGTTTCAGGCTGTAATTGTAAGTAAATAAACGACATATAGCAGAAAAGGCCAGCGCATTTTACGCTGGCCTTTCTTGATTTACGGCTATTTCTTTGGCTGGTTTAAGCGGCGGATCACTTCGCGTTTGTGAAAGACCAGCCGCCACACTGCCAGTGGCTGTTTCTGATCGCCGAAGCAGCTCCGGCAAATCACATTATCCGTCGGAACGGCCGTGTTGTAGACAAGCAGTGTGTCGTTAACTTTCTGGATATTCGGCTGCTGGGCAAGTTTATTTTCGGCATTGTAGAGGTACGCATCAAGCACTTCGCGTTCCTTTGCCGGCAGCTTCGGATTCTGCACATCGGCTCCGCTGAGCAGATTAATCTCAATGGCATACCGTTTGGCCAGCGCCTGTGTTTTCGGCAGGGCACTGAGATTACATAAACCCGCTACGTCTGCCGGCCCGGCATTCAGCCGGGTAGTAAGCTCCTGCCGGGCAACATCCGAAATCTGTTTCCCCCAGCTATCAACCGTAAGGTTAATATCCTCATTGGTGACCCGCTTGATTTTCTTATCCATCATCTCCTGCTTCAGCTCCGGTGTCTGCTGAATCCGGTTCTCGGGATTACAGGACGCCAGGGCCCAGATTAATACAAATCCAGCCCATCCGTATGGGCGATCCCATGTGGTCGCCCATAGTCTTGATATGCCCATCGCCTTTGTGAACATTGTGAAGTCCATCGTGTTCTTACTGGTTATAGAATTCCTATCTGCAATAGTACAAAGGTAGTACAGAACGAATTTTGTATTTTTGCAAAATAAGTCTACGATACAACTATGCTCGACCAGTTAGAAGCCATTCGCGAACGCTTCGACGAAGTATCTCAGCAGATCGTGCAGCCCGAAGTGGTCTCTGACCAGAAGCGGTTTGTAAAGCTGAGCAAAGAATATAAAGACCTTGAGAAAATCGTTAATCAGTACCTGGATTTCAAACAGTTGTTACAGGAAATTGATAACGCCAGGGAAATCATTGCCACGGAGAAAGACGAGGAATTCCGGGACATGGCCAAAATGGAACTCGATGAGCTGATGGCGCGCCGGGAGCCGATGGAGGACGTCCTGAAGGAAATGCTGATTCCGAAAGATCCGAACGACAGTAAAAACGTCATCCTCGAAATCCGGGCCGGTACCGGTGGGGACGAAGCCTCTATTTTTGCCGGTGATATTTTCCGGATGTATCAGCGTTTCTGCGATAAAATGGGCTGGCGGATGTCAATCGTCGATTTCACCGAAGGAACGTCGGGTGGCTACAAGGAAATTGTAACCGAAGTAGAAGGGGAGGATGTTTACGGTAAACTGAAATTTGAGTCGGGGGTACACCGCGTACAACGCGTACCGGCGACCGAAACACAGGGCCGTATTCACACGTCGGCGGCCAGTGTAGCCGTATTGCCGGAAGCTGAAGAGGTAGATGTCGAACTGAACATGAACGACATCCGCAAAGATACTTTCTGTTCGTCGGGAGCAGGAGGGCAGTCAGTAAACACCACCTATTCGGCGGTTCGTCTGACGCACTTACCGACCGGTCTGGTGGTGCAGTGTCAGGACGAACGGTCGCAGCTCAAAAACATGGAGAAGGCCATGACCGTTCTGCGTTCACGGCTCTACGAAATTGAGTTGCAGAAGCATAACGACGCCATTGCCTCGCAGCGGAAAACGATGGTGGGCAGCGGCGACCGTTCGGACAAGATCCGGACCTACAACTATCCGCAAAGCCGCGTAACCGATCACCGCATCGGGCTGACGGTCTATAACCTGCCGTCGGTAATGGACGGAGAGATCGGCGACTTTATCGAGCAGCTCCGGATTGCTGAAAACGCCGAACGCCTGAAAGAAGGCACAACCGCATAGAAAAGTAAACGCCGCAGGATCACTCCTGCGGCGTTTGTGCTTACA
>NZ_CAMFHL010000027.1 GCF_945952095.1 uncultured Arsenicibacter sp.
GCCAATCTTCACATTTGGATTTGTGTAATTTCACATTTGGTTTTGTGATTAATACCCGGCCGCGAAGATGGACTGGCGTTGTTACAGCGGATTAAGGAGAGCGGGTCGTACTTCCGGTTCCCTCCTATTGTTATTCTGAGTGCGTCAAAAAACCTGGAAGATATAGAGGAGTCATACCTGGTCGGATGCTCCTCTTATCTTGTAAAACCCAATTCGATTTCCCAATGGCAGGAGTTATTTCTGACGCTGAAGAGCTACTGGCTGAAATACATAAATCAATAACGGGGTCAGGCCTGCTCATTAAACAGCTTGTCAATTATTAACCGTGCTAACGCTGCAGCCCCTTGCCGTGCCTGTGCATCCGGACCGGTAGTTTTCACGGATATATGAAAGACATGGTTCAGATACAATACATGCAGCGTTTTCTGAGCAGGCTCCCACAAGGCCTTATCACCGACATTGTTGACCAGCGTGGTATTCGGATAAGGCTTTTTATTGGCTACCAGTTCCTCGGATGCAATCGTTTTGTTTGGATTTGGCCTTGACAACCGGGTGGTATCATTTCGTGCTGACGAGTCGCGCCGGGATTGCGCCTCGCCGTGCGGAACGCCTTGCTGCGCATTAGTACCTCCAGTTTTCGGGCCCGACAAATTATTTTCTTCTTTATAAAACGTCGGCGGCTCTTTCGTTAACTCTGCTTTCGGGGTTGGTCTGAAATATTGGGTAAAGGCATATTCAGACTGAAAGGTTGACTCAAACGGTGAATTTTTATCAAACCGTAGCCGGACCGACTCTCCGTTCCAGCTGACTGAACAACCATCCGGCTGATCAGTATGCGTAAACGATGCGTCCTCACCGACTTTAAAAAGCGCCCGCATTACTTCAGGATTCAGGTAGTTGCATCGCTGATCATACTTGAAATCAGGACTTAACAACCAGACCCCGGATACTTCACGGGCCAGCGTATTATCACCTGTTCCGGCAGAAGCACCGGTGCCCGAAGAGCTGGAAGGTCCTCCGCCTTTGGAACATGACAGGAATGTTATCAGGCAAATACCCATGACTTTGGGTAAATGGTTCGGAAAGCAAGTTGTTAGTCTCATAGTGTTAACTTGTTGAAAGCCCTGTAGCCGATTGCCTGCTGAAGGGCACGGGCAAACTGTGGATCAGGCTTGTCCACTTTAACCGTATACTGAAGCTTCTTGTCGTGATAAAACATACTGTACCAAATTAGGTTGAACGTTATTTTTAACACCAGTAGCGGCACCCGGTCCCGGTTCTGCCGGCGGTTTATGAGGTTTCGGGAACACCGGTCCTACAAACACGGATGCCACCACCCCTTACCCGGCGGCACAATTCCCTGTACCGGTTTCCCCGTAGCCAGGCACCGGATGTAGTCACTCAGGAGCGTGGGAGCCGGTAAGGCTCCCGCGCACGTAAAGGCACCAGGCTCATAGCGATTTTCCGGGCGGGTTACCAGACAATGCCAGTCATACGACCCGAACAGCGCCCACGCCGTAACGGCAGAAACCGGTATACCGGCTTCGTTGGCCGATTGGGCCGCCTGCCATGCTTCCTGCAGCCAGCGGATTTGTTCATCAGGCGTACAGCCTATATGCACTTCAGTTAACGCAAGCGGCATCTTATAGCGCGACCACGCTTCTGCTAGAAGCACCGGCAAACCCACCCGTTTAGCCGGTGCCGCCCGGACAGCTTCCGTGTCAACATAGCGATGCTGTCCATTGCCACCGTGCATATGTTCCGGATAAAGCGATAGCCGGTCGTCCAGGTATCGTTCGCTGGTAATGTAGTGGTTAATGCCGATCACATCCGGGTAACATGGGGTTTCGGCAAAATACCAGAGCTCCCGTTCGGTAAACCCCAGCCACCGGCAATAATCCCAAAGGGAATGTGCCGGCGTAAACCGCCCGGTCAACAGGTCCCAGGTCAGCCATCTCCGTTCATTTTCCCAATCGGCCTGATACCCCATTGCCGCAATACTATGCGTTTTGCCCAGGTCTTCGGTCTGAACCAGTTTACTCTCTGAATTTACAGTCCGGATAGCTGCCATGCTGCTGATGATAGCCCGGCACTGGCAAAACAAAAGGGACAGACAGGCAACAGCCGACGTCCGGTGTGGATACCAGTGACCGTATAAGCCGGAAAAACGGGCCGTGGTGAGCGGCTCATTTACCGGTGTATATGCGGTTATCCAGGGGTATCGTGCGGCTATTTTCAGGGCGTAGGCCGCCAGACCGCTTTCAAACTGCTCCGGATTGGTAAACGTTGCATACCGCGGACCACAACCGTGATGCACTAAGCCGACAATGGGCCGGATACCTGTGTCAGCCAGCCGGTTAACCCGCTCATCGGCCCATTCCCAGTTAATCGAATCCGGTTTATGGGGGGCTAAGGCTTCCCAGAGCAATGGATACCGTACCGTTTTCAGCCCTAATCCGGCCAGTCTGTCAATATCTGATACCCGGTTTGCGTGTCCGCTGCGGATCAGCTGGTTATAGTATACCTGGCCAACGCGGTTTATGGTACATTCAATACCGCCCCAAATAGCCGCTTTTTGATTTGTCATTGCCTGATTTTCTGCGTGAAAGGTGCAGGGATTAACCGTATACGGATACGACAGGCTTACCTGATGCGAAAAAAAATAAGTTTACGGGGAGCGTTACAACAGGCTTATTGATCATATTAATCGCTGTCTGCTAACTTTCCGGAGTACCGTTCGTTTCAATAATACAGCTAAGCTTATTAACCCCTGATGTGGAGCGCATCCTGAAGCAATATGGACTGGATTTTCGAAGGACCAGGCGAAATGCGTGCGCTTTGCCGGGCATTTAACTGGTCAGCAACAACACTGGGGCCGGTTGACCGGTGGCCTCAAAGCCTGCGGACGGCCGCCCAGATGGTACTGGCCTCCCCGTTTCCAAACATCATACTTTGGGGGAACGACCTGATCCAGCTTTACAACGATGGCTACCGGGACCTTATGGGCAATAAACACCCTGAAGGCCTTGGCCGGCCAACGCAACTCGTCTGGCCGGAGGTATGGCACATCAACTACCCCATTTATGAGCGGGTCCGGCAGGGTGAATCGTTCTCGTTTGAAGATGCCCTATACCCGCTTGCGCGGTCGGGGCAGCAACCCGAAGACGTGTGGCTCACACTGGCATATAGTCCGGTACTGGAGGAGACCGGCAAGGTGGGCGGCATACTGGTCACCGTCTTTGATACCACAGACCGCGTGCTGGAACAACAGCACCGGCTGCGCGCACAACAGGCTTTACGGGAAAGCGAATTACGGTTCAGCCGGTTACTGAAAGCCACCTCTGAAATTGTTTATTCGATGAATGCCGGCTGGACGGCCATGCTTCAGCTGGACGGAAAAGACTATCTGGAAAGCTCGTCTACCGTGAATTATCACTGGATGGATCACTATATCCCGCAAGCAGAGCAAAAGCGGGTTTGGGGATTTATTCAGCTGGCAATCCGGCAACAAACGCCGTTTGAGGCTGAACATCAGGTAGTGCGCCGGGATGGCTCCACCGGCTGGGTAAATTCGCGGGCAATTCCGATTCCGGACGACGAGGGCCGGATTGTCGAGTGGGTTGGAGCCGCCACAGACATTACCGCCCGTAAGCTGATCGAACACCAACAGGCCTACCTGTTGCGGCTATCGGATACCTTACGTACCCTGACCGATACCAACAGTATTCAGGAACAGGCAGCCCGCTGCCTCGGTTGTGAGCTTGGTGTTTCACGGGCCTTTTATTTTGTGGCGGAAGAAGCGGACGGCAGTTACGTTCATATTGTGTCGAAAGAATACTACAGCCGGCCGGACATTCCGGCGGTCATCGGACAGCATCCGCAAACAGCTTATGGCCGTTCCGTATATGCCCGTCTGGCGACCGGAGAATCGCTGGTAGTCAACGACATTGACACACTAACTGATTTAACGGATACCGAACGGCAACGATACAATAAACTGCTGGTACGCTCGATGATTGTTGTTCCGCTCGTGAAAAACGGCCGGTATGTTGCCGCCTTTGCCGTGAATGACGTCCGGCCACGGCAATGGACAGCGCATGAGATCAGACTGGTGGATGAGACTGCGGAACGGACCTGGGCGGCTGTCGAACGTGCAACGGCGGAAAAAGCGCTGAGCATATCCGAAGAACGGCTGTTACGGGCCATCAACACGGCCCGGACTGTTGTCTGGGAATGGAACGTACCGGAGAATAAAATCGAAACAACATCGAATATTGCGGAAGTCTACGGATACCCCGCCATGACATTTGCCGAACAAGGGTATTCGCTGGTGCATGATGAGGACCGGGAATCCCATTTGCAGAAAGTCCGCCAGGCGGCAACCACCGGGGGCGGCTATTATTCCCGGTTCAGGATCATACGTCCTGATTCACAGGGGATAGTATGGCTCGAAGAACGGGCCGATTCGATTCAGGACGAAAACGGCAATGTCATTAAGCTGGTTGGAGCAGCGATCGAAATTACAGAAATAAAATATGCGGAAGAGGCCCTGCGGAAGGCCGATCACCGGAAAAACGAGTTTCTGGCCATGCTGGCCCATGAGTTACGCAATCCTATGTCGACGATCCGTTCAGGCTTACAGATTTTGTCGATGACGGGTGAGACGGATGTGATCCGGCCGGCCGTAGCGATGATGAACCGCCAGACCGATCATCTGGTACGGCTCGTAGACGACCTGCTGGATGTAAGCCGCATCAGCCGCGGAACCATTGAACTCCGGAAATCCCGCCTCAACCTGGTTAGCCTGATTGAGCACGCCATGCCGCCGGCAAAAGCCTTGTGTGATGAACGCAGCCATACGCTGAGCGTTCTCCTGCCGTCAACGCCTGTTTTTCTTGACGGCGATGAAACCCGCCTTACGCAGGTCGTAACGAATCTGCTCACAAATGCCGCCAGATACACGCCGCCCGGAGGCCAGATTAGCCTTCGTCTCGTGCAGAATGGCCAACAGGCCGTCGTTGAGGTAACAGATAATGGCATAGGTTTAACCAGTGAGCAGCTCGGATCTGTTTTTGAGCTGTTCATGCAGGTAGATAATTCACTGGCCCGCACACAGGGTGGTTTGGGACTCGGCCTGACGCTCGTGCGGCAACTGGTCGAGTTACATGGTGGCCAGGTTACTGCCCGGAGCGGCGGACTTGGCCAGGGAAGCACCTTTACCGTAACCCTGCCCACCTTACCTGGCGCTGACGATAGCTCCGCTGGTTTACTGCCGGAGCAACCGGCAGTAGCGGCCGGCTGCCGGGTTCTGGTCGTAGATGACAATACGGACGCAGCCTTAACCCTCTCCATGCTGCTGAGCATGAAAGGGTACGAAACCTGTACGGAAAACAGCGGGCGGGCAGGCATTGATACAGCCGGCCAGATACAGCCGGATGTTATTTTGCTGGACATTGGTATGCCGGAAATGGATGGCTATCAGACATGTCGCCTTATCCGGCAGCAGCCATGGGGAATAAACCTCTCCATCATTGCGTTAACCGGATATGGGCAGGCCGGGGACCGTCAGCGAACGAAGGAAGCCGGGTTTGACGGTCATTTGGTGAAACCCGTAAATATGACAGAACTGGATCAGCTCATTCACCGGTTACAGCAGCGCCGTACATAAGCGCGGGAACAGACGTGTCCGATCTACATGGAGGGCATTAAACAATGAGGAAAACGGCCGGTACTACCATTCCCTCATTTACTTATCGCGAGGCCGGTCTTTTGTATACCATACCGGTTCTCTCAGGTTTATCCGGAAGCAACACTTTAACCCTGCATCGACTTTTATGCAGCTCACACCCCGACCCAACGGCAGCCTGGTCACAACAGCGGCAGACTATTATACCTTACTCGCCTCCTTTGCGCAGGCCATCTGGGAAACTGACCCTGACGGGATTGTTGTGACCGACTCGCCCAGCTGGCGGGCGTGCACGGGACAGACACTCGACAGCTACCTGGGCGAAGGATGGATTAATGCCATCCACCCCGACGACCGCCCGTATGCAATGCATCTGTGGAAAGAGGCTGTAGCAGCGCAACTGCCGGTGAATGCTGAGTTCCGGCTGCAGACCCCTGAGGGCGGATGGCGGTGGACCAATGTCAGGGCCACCCGTATCCTTCGGGCCGACGGTTCCATAAAGAAGTGGCTCGGGATCAACATTGACATCAGTGAGAAAAAACTAGGTGAAGAGGCCCTGAAAAAACAGGAAACCCGTACCCGGCTGGCGGTTAAAGCAGCTGAGCTGGCTACCTGGGAATGGGACCTCCGGACGGATCTCGTTCACTGGAACGATAAACATTTTGAGCTGTTGGGCCTGCCGGTCCGGGAAGGCCCTGTTTATGCGGATACATTTCTAAGCCATCTGCTTCCGGACGATGCAGAATCGATTAAAGCCCAGCTGGCAGACAGCATCCGCTACCGGATACCATATGATGCTGAATTCCGGATTGTGAAGGAAGATGGTTCGGTAGCCTGGATGAGCGGCTACGGGCATGTAACAGCCGAAAAAGACGGCCGGCCCGTGCAGGCAAGCGGGGTCATGTTTGACATTTCCATGCGTAAAAAAGCGGAGCTCGCTCTTCAGGATGCCAGTCGCAGAAAAGATGAATTTCTGGCCATGCTGGCCCATGAATTACGGAACCCGATGGCTACCATCCGGAATGGACTGACGATTCTGGAGTTGAAAGCAAGTGATATGGTCGCGCAAACGACAATCAATATGATGAACCGCCAGACCAGCCATTTGGTCAGAATGGTTGATGATCTGCTGGATGTAGGCCGCATTACGCAGGGGAAAATTGAACTCCGGAAGAAAACGGTCAACCTGGTAACACTCGCCCGGCAGGCGGCGGAGAGTGTTTTTCCGTTATTTCAGCAGGAAGGCAAACTACTTGAGGTAACGCTGCCACCGGGACCGGTCGAACTTGATGGCGATGCTACGCAGCTAACGCAGGTAATGATCAACCTCCTGACAAACGGTGTGCGTTATACAACAGACACCGGAAAAGTATTGTTTTCACTTGATCATCATGCCTATGAGGCAGTCATCCGTGTAGAAGACAACGGAATTGGTATTCACCGTGACGAATTGGCCCGAATCTTCGATTTATTTGTTCAGGTAGACAATTCGTTAGCCCGTTCCAGGGGAGGGCTTGGTCTGGGACTTACCCTGGTTAAAAGTCTGGTTCACCTGCATGGCGGACGCGTTGAAGCTTCCAGCGATGGATTAGGTCTGGGCAGTAGCTTTACGGTTACACTTCCTACCCTTAACCCGGGCTCAGCCGCTTTGCCGGAAACCCCGGCACGGCTTCTGGTCATTGATGATAATGACGACTCCGCCCGTACGCTCAGCATGCTGTTACAACTGAAAGGGTATGAGACATGCACTGAAAATAGCGGCCCGACCGGCATTGCCGCCGCCACGAAGCAGCAACCGGCAGCCATTGTTATGGATATTGGCATGCCTGGAATGGATGGTTTCGAAGCATGCCACTATATCCGGGAACAGCCCTGGGGCCAAAACCTTGTTATAATCGCGTTAACCGGCTATAGTCAGGCGGCCGACCGGCTCCGGTCCAGCCAGTGCGGTTTTGACGGTCACCTCGTTAAACCGGTTGATATACATGAATTAACGGAGATGATCGGGAGTCTTATTAAGCAAAAGCAGACAACCACATCCTGAAGCCGTTTTAATAGTGTCCTATACAGGGCAACTCAACGGCATTAAGCCAGTAATCGGCCAAAGAACTAAATAAGCGTACCCACTGTATCTGGTCACCAGGTTTAACCAGATACGAACTGACGCCCATATCATATACCTCATTAACATCGTCCTGATCGGCCGAGGCGCTCAGGACAACGATAACCAGTTTATTAAACTGATGATGATGATGCAGATCCCTGATCAGCTTCAGACCGGCATGTTTCGTTGGTAAATACAGGTCCAGCAAGATCAGGTAAGGCAACGTCTGACCGGTATTGATCCATTCGGTGAGCTGGTCGATGGTTCCCTTGCTGTCACGGCACCACGTAACCGAAAAATCAGGGGCAGCCTCTTTAAGGGCTTCCTGCATCAGAACCCAGTGGTCCGGATTATCCTCGATGACCAGTACTGATTTGCATTTATTTGCCTGAAGTCTGAATGAATATCCCATTGGCTACGGCTGTTTAGGATGTTTTGTTACATGATTGATTATCAGACCATTCCGTTTTCGGTCTGGTTTATCACCTGATCTGCTTCCGGTTTATGCAGGTGCTTCACCATCAGCCCTTTCATACAGGTCCAGGTGGCATCCCATGAGTTGGCTTTCAACCAGTTGTCGAGCTGTTCCCTGCATGGAAATGACGGCTGGCTGAGAGCGGTCTGAATGGCCACGTTAAATCCGGCTGCATCCGGCTTTATCTGTACACAATCCCAGTCAGCATACGCCTGGATAACATCATGGATCGGGGTAGAGACAACCGGCAGACCTGCTGCCAGGTATTCGGGTGTCTTGGTCGGACTGATAAATCGGGTGGCTTCGTTTAAGGCAAACGGGAGAATGGCGACCTGCCAGTTGCTCATGTAAGCCGGTAAATCGCTATAGGCCTTCATCCCAAGGTAGTGCAGATTGGGGCCTGCCGGTAGCGAGGCCGGATCAATTTTCACCACCGGACCCAGAAAGATAAACTGCCATTCCGGCCGGCTTCGGGCCAGCTCTGCCACCAGGGCACAATCGAAACGCTCGTCGATAACCCCGCAGAAACCGATCTTCGGGCCCGTAATACCTGCCTGATCGGCCGGTTCCGGCAGGGCTTGCCGCGCCTGTGCAAAATGCTCGTAATCAATGGCGCTCGGGAATAAACGGGCATGCTGATGCAGGTGTTTTTTGCTCTCAAAGAGACTATACCCACCGGTAAACAGCAGGTCGGCGCGCCGGATCAACGCCCGTTCAATGGCTGCCAGTCCGGCGTGTGCCCCCAGAAAACCGGTAAGCTCGTCCATGCAGTCATATACGGTAAGAACGGGCGTAAGTCTGTCACTGAAGCCCAGCATCATGGGCGAGTAATACCAGGCTATATAGCGTGACATACCTGCTTTCGTCAGCCACTCACTCAGCCATTCCCGCTGCAACGCATTCCGCTCTTCAGCCGTACGGGAAGCGGCTATGTGCGGGCATAGCACAAAAATGGCCGGCCCTACCTGTCGGATCCTGAGTTCCTCCTGCTGGTCGTCAACGGGTTCTTCCCAGAAATAAACCGGCCATTGCCGGCTGGCCCGCTGCATCAGATGCTGCGGGCGCTGGTACACAAAATGCCAGCGCAGGTGTGAAAAACAAATGAGTCCCTGAATGGCAGCGTTATTCGTCAGCTCTTCATGATTGTGTTGTGTCGGTGTCTGTTGACAGGTAAGCATATTGGTGCGCGTTTACAGTAAATGAGATTGCCGATAGCCGGATTAGCTTAAACACCAGAAGCGTATACAGACAGGCTTCCATTTACGTATGTTAATCGGGCTGAAACAATACATGAACAACCAGGTCCAGGCCAGTTAGGCATATCCCGGGTCTCAGCAAATGAGGAAACGGGATGCACATGCCGGTGGTAACCAAAACCTCATTTACTGGTGCGTTAATCAAACGAACGCTGGAGGGGTTGCATTAATACGCTTGTGTATAACCCAATGGTTAATTCAATGTATTATGGCAACGAAACAAGCAAAACAACCAGACTCGGCACTACGGGAATTATTTGTGAATGAATTACAGGATATCCTCTGGGCAGAAAAGTATCTGGTCAAGAACCTGCCGAAGCTGGCAAAGGGAGCCACATCCGAAGACCTGCGAGCTGCTTTTGAAAAACACCTGGCAGAAACCGAAGGTCACGTTCAGCGGCTTGAGCAGGTATTTTCGGTGATCGGTGAAAAAGTGGCTACCAAAAAATGCCTGGCCATGGACGGCCTTGTTAAGGAAGCCAAAGAACTGCTGGAGGACACAGAGACAGGGACCAGCACCCGTGATGTCGCCCTGATTTCGGCTGCGCAGAAAGTAGAACATTACGAAATTGCGTCCTATGGGACACTCCGTACCCTGGCCAGCCAGCTTGGTCTCGACGAGGCCGCCGGTTTATTAGACCAGACATTGGCTGAAGAGAAAAAGACCGACGAATTGCTGACGGAGTTAGCCGAATCATCAATCAACGCCGACGCCAGTCAGGAATAGAGACTTCATAGTAAATAAAAAGACCACCGGGAGTATAAAGGGTAGGTGTAACCGCCCTTATCCCGGTGGTCTTCTTTTATTAGTTCCGCTTGTTTTTACCGGCTAAAACCGACCAGACGGCAGTTGCTACGGCAACCGTCACTGCCACACGTATCAGGACCCGCTGCGGATTGTATTTCCACTCGGCTATACGGCCTTTTTCCTTAAATACATTCGGAAAGCGACCCTGTTTAACATCGTCCACGATTCCCTCAACCGCCTCGACACGGTCGGCGAGCAACAGCGGCAACCAGTGCCCGTAGTGCGATTCACTGTATCTGAAGGCATAGCGGCGGAGCTGGCCACTCAAGCCTTTAGGCGGCGAGGACGTACCGAAGGTAGCGGACAGATTCGGGCGTTCAATCGAATGCAGGACTTCTACCCCGCTCGTTTGCTGTACAGGGCGCTCCCATGTGTACCCTTTCTGTTCTTCATCCGTCCGTTTTTTAATCGGATACGTCGGGTCGTTTTTAGGGTCAATGTCAATGCCCCACCCGTTGATATGCGAAAATTTCTCTGCTAATGGTTCCATACTACGAATTGGCTCTGGAGGGGATTAACACGGTTTTGATACAGTTATCGAGCTTATCGGAGAAAATCCGGTACGCATCGGCGATTTCTTCCAGCGGAACCCGATGCGTAATCATGGCCTTTGGATTGAGCACCCCGCTCTGAATATGACCGATCAGGCGCGGAAGCAGCCGTTTAACCGACGCCTGGTTCGCCCGGATCGTAATGCCTTTGTTTACGACGTTGCCGATTGGCACGAGGTTATCCGTTGGCCCATATACCCCGACAATAGAGACAATTCCCCCTTTTTTAACCGAATTAATGGCCCAGTGCAGCGCGGTGGTTGAGCCGGCCTGCAACAACATTTTCCGGCCGGTCAGGGTATTAAGCGCGTTCCCGGCGGCTTCGGCCCCAACGGCATCAATACAGACATCCGCCCCCATCCAGTCGGTTGTTTTTTTGATAAAGACAACCGGATCTTCGATTGACCGGAAGTTGTAGGCTTCACACTGTGCAAAGTTGCGGACAAACTCCAGCCGGTATTCTTCCTGATCGATGACAATCACGCGGCCGGCGCCGAACAGCCAGGCGCATTTGGCGGCCATGATGCCGATCGGACCTGCCCCGAAGACAACCACGGTATCCCCCGGCTGAATACCGCCCATCTCGGCGGCCTGATAGCCGGTTGGTACCACGTCCGTCAGCAGAACGGCATCGTCGGGGTCCATCCAGTCCGGAATAACCGTCGGGCCGAAATCAGCATAAGGTACACGGACATATTCGGCCTGGCCCCCATCGTAGCCACCGGCCGTATGCGAATAGCCGAAAATTCCGCCGACAGCGGTTGCTTCCGGATTCGATTCATGGCAATTGCCGTATAACTCCTGCCGGCAGAACGCACATTTGCCACAGGCAATGTTAAACGGCACCATCACGGTATCGCCCGGTTTCAGGTTCTGAATAGCCGGTCCGACTTCTTCCACGACGCCGATAAACTCATGGCCAAAAGTGGAGCCTACCCGCGTATCGGGAACGTTTCCGTTATAGAGGTGCAGATCCGACCCGCAGATACAAGTCCGGGTAACCCGCACAATGGCATCTTCCGGGTGCTGAATCTGAGGCATGGGCTTGTGATCAATCCGGACCCGTTGCGGGCCCCTGTAATTCATTGCCAGCATATTCGTTTGATTAAATGGATTGAGTTAACTGAACAGGCAGGGCACACCCATTATGTTGTTTGCCCTGCCTGTTGAAACAGGGGAACCGGACGGTTAACCCGCCGTCTATGGCAAAAAATGAGGAAACGAGTCGATTAGCTATTCGCCCGTCCGGATCCGAAGCTTTCGGTGATTGGCACCATTGCCGTACTGAACCAGCAAAACGATGGCAGATATACGTTGTCAGCTCACAGGCTACTATTCCGGCTACCAGCGCGAAATGGTCTACTGGCACCCTGTACGAAATAGTTCATCTCCCGAACCGGCTCCGTTTGGATTCAGCCTTACGTCAGGGCCGGAAAAACAGGTTTTGGTCCGGCCGGGAATTTCGCCTGACGCATCAGGTTACGTCCTGAGTTGTTGTCCTGAGTAATGCTTCCAGGTCAATTTCTGCCGAAGGGCGGCAGTCAGCTTTCAGTATCTGCTGCATGAAGACAAGACTGGCTTCGGTTCGCTCCGCCGAACTGGTCGCGATGCAGTCGGAGGGCACCAGAACTTCATATTCATGCAGATAGGCATCCTGAGCCGTAAACTGCACGCAAACATCGCCGCTGATACCGGTAAAAATCAGTTTCCGGGCCTTCAGGGCAGTAAGCAGTACGTTGAGCGGTGTCGCGAAAAACGCCGAGTGTTTGGGCTTCAGCACAAAATAGTCATCTTTATCGGGCACAAGCAGCTCCACAACAGGCTTGCCCAACACATCATCGTTCAGGCAATGGCTGACCAGGGTTTTCAGATCTGACCGCCACTGTCCGAAGTTATCATTAGCATAAACAACCGGTATGCCCAGGGTTTTGGCGCGATGTTTTAGTTGGCTGATGGCTTTAGCTGCCGCCAGCATGGGGGCAAAGAGTTCCGGTCCTTCGGCAAAATCAAGATCATTGATCATGTCGATAATAATAAGGGCCACCGGACTCGAATCCGGCACATTGCCGTGTAAATCGTCGGATTGGTTTTCTGCCATAGTTGTACTGTTTAAAACTGTCTTCAGGCTGAAGATCATCCTGTCTGTCGGGTTCCGGCTTAACAGCGTATCTGCAAAATGGTTTATAAATGATGAGTTAACAGCCCGGACGCATACCCTGCTGATGCTGATCGGGAGGCCGGACAGTCAGAGAAAGCCTGCAAAAAGGGGTGTTGCAACACTCAGAACAGAATATGACCGGTTCCGGCAAGCCGGATCGACGGGGTACCACTACTTTGCTGACCAGTACCTGGTTTACCCTTAAGCTCATGAAGTCGATGAAATCATCCCGCGTGCGATCAATGCTGACGCTGACCTTAATCTATGCGTCAATAACCGGAATATTAATTTTTCTGCTCCTGATGTTTTTGTAAGACCGCAGGTCAGCCGGCATCTGCCAAAGGCTACCTAACCCCAATCAACTCCCTTTTACCTTTCGTTTACCATGCGAATTCTCTTCGTTTCCCTGGTGCTGATCATGCACCTGCTGCCCGTTTCGGCGCAGCAAACTGCGAATAAACCCGACCGCGAACAGTGGTTCATGGACCTTGGCTTCGGCATGTTCATTCACTGGAGTCTTGACTCACAGCTCGGTGCCGTCATTAGTCACTCCATGGCCGGAGCATCCGATGACTACCTGAAACGCTTTACGACCGAACTGCCCGCTACGTTTAATCCCAAAAAGTTTGACCCGGACGAATGGGCAACCCTGGCCCGTCTTGCGGGCATGAAGTACGTTGTGTTTACGGCCAAACACCATGCCGGCTTCTGCATGTGGCCAACCCGCACCACGCCGTTCAGTGTGGCCTCCACGCCGTTTAAGCGCGATATTGTCCGGGAAGTACTTGACGCATTCCGGCGGCAGGGTCTGGCTGTTGGTCTGTACTTTTCGCCGGAAGATTTCAATTATCTCTACCAGCACAACATCCCGGTCGGGCGGTTGCAGCACCCGCAGCATTTTCCGGCCAATAACCCGGGGCTGATGGAACTGGACAAAGCCCAGATACGCGAGCTGCTGACCGGGTACGGGCCGGTTGATATCCTGTTTTTTGACGGCCCCGCCGAAGGGCTCAAGGAATATGCCTGGCAGTTGCAGCCTAATGTGGTCGTAACGCGGGGGCAGATGAATACACCCGAACAGAAAATTCCGGACAAACCTCTGCCCGGTCCCTGGGAATCGTGCTATACGATGGGTACCGACTGGCAGTATAAGCCTACCAATGACCCGCATAAAAGCGGAACGGAAATTATTAACATGATCATTGAGACGCGGGCGAAGGGCGGCAACCTGTTATTGAACGTCGGGCCGAAACCCAACGGCGAAATTCAGATTGAACAGGAGGCCCTACTGCGTGAAGTAGGCCTGTGGCACCTGGTCAATGCTGAGAGTGTCCATCAGGTACGTTCGTGGGATATCACCCGTGAAGGGCCGGTCTGGTTTGTGCGTAACAGCCGTGAAGATGCCGTCTATGCCTTTATGCAGGGCGGCAATGCCTGGCCATACGGTGAGCGCAGGGAATTTATCCTTAAATCAGTGGAAGTCACCCCGAAAACGCAGGTCAGTATCCTGGGCTATACCAGTCAGTTGCTGGAATACCGCGAAGGGTTTGATGCATCGCTGAACTGGCAAAGCACTCCGCTGGGGCTTGTGATCAGCGCCGTAAACGGCCACCGCTTATACACCAATAATAAGTGGCCCAATCCGGTTGTGCTGAAACTGACAAACGTCCGGTTTAAATCAACGGCTGCAAACGCCGAAAAACGCAGCAAACTCGACGGCGCCCATGAGTGATACAACGTGGAGACAAGGATTTGATCAGTTGAGACCACTGTATCGGTCAATTATATCTTTGATTTGTTCTGTTTCAACACACAATCTTCGTCTCCATGATACAACGTTTTCTATTAACACTTGGCCTGAGCCTGCTGATGAGCTTTGCACTCAGGGCTCAGGTCAACCTGATTTCTGATCCGGGTTATGAAACCCTTGCTGCCGGGACAAGCAGCTACACCACAACCAGTGCGGGAACCGTCTCGGGCACCACTGTGCAGGGAAAATGGCAGCTGACTTTCGTTACCGGTACGTGCACCACCACAACGGTAACCAGCATGAGCTGCGTTGCGGTATCCGGTTGTTCCAGCGGGAGTTCGGTAATCACAACAGCGGATAAAAACTCCGGCAGCAAATCATTGTACATCCGGATTACCAAACAAACCAACCGGAACGACATCAAACTCTACCAGGTGTTGTCGCAGTCAGTGGCGGCGGGTAGTTATGAGGTTAGCTTTTACATGAAGTCAGACGGGGTATCGCAGGTAACGCTCAACGTCTTCAAATCGGGGACGGGCGCAACCGCAAACGGCGGAGAATCGCAGCCCGTTTCATCAACCACCTATACCGGAACAGCATCCTCATTCACGTCCACGACCGGCTGGCGCCGGTACCGGGCGGTGGTCGATTTATCTCAGTGGAGTGATGCAGACCGGGCCAGTATACGCATATCCATACGCCCGAATACGGGTGTTGGTACGACAGGGGCATCTCTTCCGCAAGGACCCTGCCCCAAACAGTTCTGGTTTGATGATTTTCTGATGCGGCCGGCGTCGACAACGGGCACACTGAGCGATCTGCGTCTGACGGCCATTCAGGTGGCGCGTGAACGGCAGGAATTAGCCGCCAATGCGGGTTTTACGGAAGAGGCAAATGCCCTGCTGGCCGAAATCAGCTCACTGACGGCAACCACTACCCCTCTTGTCCCCGACAAGGCAATCGGCTTTTATCCGGCGCCGCTGCATACTACATCGTCGGATAACCCGTTCATTCAGAGCCTCAACAGCTGGGCCGGCACGTATCTCGGGCAGTCATTTCCGGTGTATACCAAGTCAACCTCGACGTCGATGGTATTTCCCGGCGGGCGCGGCCTGGCCCCGACCATCCGCGAAACGGGTGCCACTGCCGAAAGTCTCTACTGGCTGCTGGTTTCCCCCTTCAGCGAGTACCGGTACAATCCGGATTTGTTTTACCGCTTCCTCCATATTCTCTATGCATCGGCCGACGATTATTCGATTCACGGGGCAAGCGGGGAAATTGACGAAGTTCCTGGATCAACCACCAATGGGCTGAACGACTGGTTTGCGGCCCCGATGTTTGCCTATGGCTGGCGGATGGGCGACTATTCATTTGCCGATTATATACCGGAAACCTTTAAAAACCGGCTGCGGGGATCGGCTGACATCATGGGTGGCATCTATTACACTATTGCACAGACAGGGCTGGCGGGTGGTACCTATGTGAACCGTGATGTGTCCTATGCCGAGGTGCTGGCGCATACCGGCCTTTACCGGAGCCGCACCGACTGGACGGATTTTGCCCGGACCCTTGTAACCTCGCTCAATACCCGCTGCATTTATCCGGACGGGGCCTACAGCTATATCCGGGAACAGAATGAAACCGCCAATTACCACGGCGGTACCAACAACTCGCTGGCTAAGATTCACTCCGTGCTCGACGTTCCCGAAGCGCTGACGGCCATTGCCAAAACGGTAAATTATGAGTTAATCAGCATCGAACCCGCCGAAGTACCGGAGTTTTATACCGCTCCCTCCTGGAAAACACAGTGGAACGGACAGTCAGGCTATTCGGGCGAGCCATTGCTTTTCCTGACCGGTAATCCGTACCTGAAAGGACAGTTTGATACCTTCAAGGCACTGTTCGGGGCGGGTTATAATCCGATGTACCGAAAAATACTGCCGACCCCGCTCAATGTGTCGTTTTACCGGAACGACATCACGGCCAAACCGCTTCCCGATAATTACGTAGTCTATGACCGGAATATTCAGGGGCCGAGAGGGCGCTACGGCCGGTTTTCCTATGCTATCTCCGGACGTGATGTTGATGCGGGGGAACCTGTAAACACAACGTCGGTGTCGGGTTCGGTCACTCCGGGGGGATTGCCGGGGATGCAAACCTTTGTCGGAGCCATGGTTACGCAGGCAGGTCGGCAGACGGTGAACGGGGTAAACCGGGACGAATACAATGCCGCGCTGCTGGCCGTGCAGTCAAAGGTACACGTCCGGACTGCCGCAAATCAGGAATGGCGGGACTGGGTGTATACCACCACCCGGATAAACCCGAAAACCACCGTCACCAAAACCGCCGCCACCTTTTCGTCACCGGGCAACCTGCAACGGCAGAATACCGGCCCTACCACATTTGACAGTGACTGGGCGACTTACCAGCAATGGATCACCCTGCCCGACCGGCTTATCGGGGTCGTTGAAACATTTCCGAAGGGCGGAAACCCTGCCAAAGCCCTTGAAATCGACGGCCGTGTGCGGCTTACGTATGGGCGCGCCGAACTGACAAACCCTAAAAACATCACGGTGCTGGAAGCCGATAAACGGTTTGCCTACGGTAATTTACAGACGATTATCCATGATCACGATTTCAGCACGGTCTCAACCGCAACCGGCGCCGGTATCCTGCGCGATGACTACCCGACCGCCGCAGAAATTATCCTGCGCTACAACCTCTCCGACGGCACCAATCTATATACTTATCCCGGTAATACCCGCAAGTATTTTATTGTGGAAATCCGTCAGAGCGGGGCTTCGGGTGAGGCAACTGTCAGCCGTTTGTCGGACGGAGATCTGAAAGGACTCGTGGTTAACCTAAATGGACAGACCTACCGTTCGTTCCGCAACCTTGGCAGCGGGCAACTGTCGGTAGACCTGAGTACCTCTCTGACGGCCGGTACAATCCATAAAGTGTATTATGCCCGTAACGACAACGAACTTCAGACGCCTCAATCCTTTACGGCCACAAGTCTGAGTCTGGCGGCCAATGAACAGGTATTTCTGGTTTCAGGCAACCGGGGCGAACCCCTGAGCAACGGCCTGAATACGTTCAATACCCTGTTGTCAGCCATGGATACAGAACCTGGTGCACAGCTGCTGGCCTCTGAAAATGGCATACTAACCTGTACCAGTCCACGGGTAACACTTGCGGTAAGCACCAGCGCCACCACCGGTCCGCTTACCTATGCTTTTTCAGGGCCGGGAAACAGTACATCGGGTATTGTTAGTTCGTCGGGAAGCTCCGCAACCGTCAATGCCGCCGGTGTCTACTCCGTTACGGTGACCAACACCGCTTCCGGACTGTCAAGCACCGGTTCAGTCACGATAACGCGGTCCACACCGGTTACGGCAACGCTAAGCAGCAGCACCCTGACCTGCGCACTGACGACCGCCACACTAACGGCTTCGGCGACCGGCGGGTCAGGAAGCGGCTATACCTACCGGCTGTCTACCGGGGAATCCAATACCCTCGGAAGTTTTACCGTCAATGCTGCCGATACGTATTCGCTCACCGTCACCGACGGTATGGGTTGTAGCGCAACGGCCTCCACGACGGTTACATCAGGCACTGCCTTACCGGCCATAACGGCATTCAGTGTCAATCAGACCTTAACCTGTGCCCAAAGCAGTGTAACGCTTACGGCAACGGCAACGGATGTCAGCGCCTATACCGTTATCGGACCGGATGCTTTCCGGCAAGCAACTGCCAACGGGCAATTCACCGTTACGGATCCGGGGATCTATACACTCCTGGTCAGTCATACGGCCAGCGGCTGTACATCGGCCACCACCACAACCGTAACCCAAAGCACGGCCTTACCGTCGATCACGCTGACCGCTTCAGCGCTGACCATATGCAGCGGGAATCCGGTGTCCGTGACGGCCATCGCTGATCTGCCGGGAACCACATTTGTCTGGAGCACGGGCAGTACATCCGCTGTCGTGACTGAGTCACCGGCTTCGGCAACGACCTACTCCGTAACGGCAACACATGACGGATGCACAAAAGTGGCGTCTGTCTCGTTAGCCGTCAACCCTAAGGCAGCCATTCTGAACGGGCCGGCCGGTATGTCGGTTGTATGCCTGAATAGGTCAGTCAGTACGGCTGTCAGTACCAGTGGATTAGTGTCTGGGTATCAGTGGTACCGGAACGGATTACCGGTATCCGGCCAGCTAACGGCGACCTTCTCGCTTTCCGCAGCCCGGCCAGAGGATTCCGGCGACTACACGGTAGCGGTGACGGGCAGCTGCAATAGTGTGACCAGTGCTGCCTTTAGTCTTACGGTACAGCCTGCCCCGAGTCTCAGCATTGCCGTGTCTGCCGCAACTATCGTACCTGGGGAACAGGTTACGCTTGTCGCGGGCGGAAACGCATCAGCCTATACCTGGCTGCCCGGTAATGTCACGTCGGGTAGTCTGGTGGCCAAACCGACGGAAACAACGACATATACCCTGACCGGAAGTGCCAATGACTGTCCGGGCTACACAACGGCAACGGTATCCGTCACCTGTGACATGACCAGAACAGCCAGTGCAATGGCCCTGACCCAGCCACGGCTGTTGGCCAGGGAAAGCTGTACCATTCCGTTAACTGCCACCGGCTTCGGCAATTCATTTACGCTGTCCGGGCCTGACGGGTTCATCTACAGTGCTGTTTTCCGGCAGGGAGGTGCCTATACGCTGACTATTCCGGGCATTAAACAGCCGGGGACGTATACCATGACGGTGACGTTTACCAATGACTGCGGTATTGTTTCCTCGGATAGCAAAACAATTACGGTGACCGGCACCGCCTGCCCGTAAACAGACACACAAAAAACCGGAGTTTAAAAGGGCTGGAACAGAGTAGCAGCGGCCCCTTTTAAACTCCGGCTTTTTGTATTGGCGCGAATACAGAAAGCCCATTATTTCGACATCCAAACAGTACCGGAACAGCGGGTAAAGAACTATTTATAGTCACACCATGTAGGTACCGGCAAAACAAAACACACCGGCATCAGCACGTTCAGCCAGCAAGACCTGATCCATTTTGTAGTCCGGTGCTGCATGGCCGGTTAATTACGATCCAGAATTTCTTCCCCCTGCAGGTTGTCAGACTGATTGCCCCTGAACCGCCCCGTTTCTTCATCAGTGGGTAGTCTGGTGCGGTATTCATCTATATACAGTCCGATTTTCCGGAAGGGTATGGGTTTAAAGCCGGGCAGATCCTTCAACAGTGGGGAACCGGGCTTCAGCGTAAAGTCAAACCGGCTCAGGTCGGCAAAGCCGGGATCTGTCTGGTACGCTGCGTTCCGGCCCGATGCCAGTGATGAGTCCGTGGCCACTTCTTTCCCGTTCAGAATCTCATGGTAGGTAAACGGAACCGCCGAATGAACCGCCACATTGTTTTCGATCCGGTTTCCGCTACCCCGCACCGTAACAAACTGAAACCCATAATTGCAGTTAATGGCAATGTTGTTGTAGCAGTCGAGGGTCTGCGGATGTTTGTCCTGCGAACCGATTTTATACAGGAATCCGGTGCCCCGTTTTTTAGGAGCACTGTTCAGCAGCAGGATATTGTCGTGTACATGCATGTCACGATGGTCATGATCGAAGTAAATCCCGTCCCCCTCGGCACTGCTGTGAATGAAATTATACGCAAAGGTATGATTACCCATCCGGCCATACTGATCATAGGCATAAAACCCGCCCATATCGTTGGACACCAGACACATCCTGAAAATCTCGTTATATTCAAACACCGAGTCCCAGCTTCCGAACAGCACCCCTGCGTGCGGTGTATCATGAATGAGGTTGTGGGCAATGTACATACCTACGGCCGGATGATGGCCACCCCCCCCCCCGCCGGCATAGCCCGAATTAATCGCCGGTGCATATACCCGCGTCAGCACCCCGAAGTGATGGATGTGATTATTGATCACCCGATGACCGGCCGGTTGCCGCGGCACACTTGTTTCATTACCGCCGGCCAGCCACACGCCCCCTGCGCCGAGGTCAAACAGGTCACAACTCTGGACCGCATGACCGGTACCGCCGTCAATTCGGACCGCATACTGATTGACCGCATGCACGGTACAGCCCGCCACCAGATTCGTTGACCCTCCCTTAATCTGTATGGCATCGCCCATACTTTCCTCGAATGTCAGGCCGCGGAGTATTATGTCCGAAACGCCGTCCAGCCGAATGAGCGGATCACTCAGGTCCGCAAGCCGTATATCCTTACTACCCTCAGGCGGATAGAAATACAGCTTCCGGTCGTCAAAATCGACTGCCCACTCCCCTGGCATGTCAATCTCTTCCAGGAGGTTCAGCAGGTAATAGGGCTCCTTGCCGTTGCCTTCGGGACGGGTGTATTTGTTGCCGATCCCGCCCGGTACCGGCACGGCCGTTGTGATCGTATGCGCTACCGTATCGATTGCCCCGATCCGGACCGTTTCGTTCTGCCACGGGATGCGCCAGTAGCCTTTGAGCCATACGCCACGCTGAAGTTGCGCCACCCAGCGTGCGGTATGCACATCCCGGTACTCAAACAGGCCGGGGCGGGGTGGCAGCGTTGTTTTGGCGCCATTGGCATAAAATGTACGCCAGTCTACTTCTTTGGTCTCCTGCCCGCCGCCGTTAATCAGTACCCGTTTCATGGTCATGTAGCCCTTATTCGGATACCGCGACAGCGGCATCCGTTGCCCGTCGATAAACAGGGTAACCAGCCCGCCGTCGTCCGTAAATAAATCAGGGAAACGCCGGGCATGGGTAATCTGCAGGTTACTCAGGTCGATGCTGCGGATTTTAGTACGGAGGGAAGGCTGGATACGGGCCAGTACCGCGGCGTCGGTCACAGGCCGGATTGCCGTTACGGGTATCGGTCTGGCACCACAGAGCACGGGTTTTTCGCTGCCGTAGGCGCGATAGGTGACAGGGGCCTGCGGAGAACCTCCGTCCCGTGCGTCAAAACCGATGGTTTCCTGCAGGTAATAACGGCCTCCGCGCAGGTAGACCGTGACGGGCTTTTGCCCGCCTGCATGCCTGCGGACAGCCTCCCGCGCACGGGTAAGCGTAGCAAACGGAGCCTGTAACGTACCGGCATTTGTGTCACTACCACCCGGACTGACATAATACGTCTGTGCACGGGTATGGCCGGACGCCGCGCCTGTCAGCAGCAGCAGCCAGCAAAAAAAACGAAACGGGAAAAGAAAACGCATCATAGCTATTTTAAAATCTGGCATTGTATGCAGCCTGCCGCTTTGCGGCCTTAGTGCATGCAATGGCCAAAGTTAACCGGCCGGTTCCTGACAGGACACGCTCCGGGTCGCAACGGCTGGTCCGGATGTTGCAACATGCGATAGTTTCAACATCCGGCAACCCGCATCATGCTTGCGGCCTCAGCCTATACAGGCCGGAAAACAGCCTTTCCGGGCATTCCGGCACGAACATCAGGGGATAAACCGGCCCATCGGGCAGCCATACAAATACGGAAACGAATCAGCAGGAAAAGTAAATTCCGGCCTTTATTGCCTCTTGAGAACGGAAGATCGTCAAACTTACGAAGGCATGAGCAGGCTGGTTTTAGTATGGATAGTTGCGTTGTTGCTTACTGGCCGGCCGGTGACGGCGGGTGACGGCCTTGCCGTATCGGGCGGCAACGTAATTGTACCGGATTTGCTGTTTGAGCATTTCTCCAGCAAAAACGGTATTCCTGATGACCGCGTACGGACTATTTTTCAGGACCACAAAGGCTATTTATGGATCGGCACCATGAACGGGCTGAGCCGGTACGACGGATACTCGTTCAAGCGCTATTTCAGAAAAAAACAAACGAACAGTGTTGTCGGAAACTGGACCTATGCCTTCTGCGAAGACGACCGGAATATGCTGTGGATCGGAACAAAGGAAGGACTTAGCCGGTTTGATCCGCAGACCGAAACCTTCACGAATTTCAGGCATAACCCGGCAGATACGTCCTCGTTATTCTGTGATCAGATAAACACCCTGCTCTATGATAAACGCGGCCAGCTCTGGATCGGAACCCCGCAGGGCGTTACCCGTTATAATCCGGTTACCAGGCGGTTCAGGCGACTGACCGGTTTTCCATTCAATACGGTCATCCGGCGGATTATACCCTCTGCCGGCGATTTTATCTGGATCGCTACCGATGCCGGACCCGTACGGTATAATACCCGCACGGATCAATATGAACTGCACCGGCTTACCGTACGGCCGAATCCCTATGGCGACCGGTTCTGGTCACTGCTGGAGGATAACCGGCATCTTTACATCGGTACCGGCGGCGACGGATTGATCCGGCTGCATTATGACGAACAGCGCGGCGTTTACGACCGGTTCGAACCCCTTGATAAAGTGCCGGGGCTCCGGCAGGCCGAAGTGTTTGACATCCGGAAAGGGGCCGACGGATCCTTCTGGCTGGGGACAGACCGGGGCATTATGCGGCTTGACCAGCCCGCATCCCCTACACCTCAGCTACAGCAGTACCGGCATAATCCGCTCAGTGAAAAAAGTATCAGTAATGACCGCGTTTACACCTTGTTTATCGACCGTACCAATGTACTCTGGAGTGGTACTGAAAACGGGATCAATAAACTGAACTTACAGCTGCTTCCTTTCCGGTATTTTACATTCAGCAGCCAGCGGGCAAGCGACCAGATTCGCAGTCTCTGGCTGGCGCCTGATCAGCAAATCTGGCTGGGAACCGCCCAGTCCGGGCTTTACCGGTATAATCTCCGGAACGGTACTACCCAAACCTTCCGGTTTGGAAGCAATACCGGTTTCCGCAATCACTACCGGTCTGTTTTTATGGATGCGGGCGGCAGTCTGTGGCTGGGAACGCTGAGTGGTGCCGTCAGGGTTCTGCCGGATGCTCCCTCACAGGCCAGGCCCATTCTCAATGGCGCGGCGGTGTTTGCGTTCCTGCAGGACCGGGCAAAAAACATCTGGATCGGTACCAATAACGGCCTGTACACCATCAAACCGGATGGCAGTTATACCCGCTTTGTACCGGCCGGTAGCGGCGGGCAGTTTGTCCGGTCGCTGTATGAAGACCGGCAGGGCCACCTCTGGGTCGGTTTTGAAAATATCGGACTCTACCGGTTCGACCCCGCCAATGGCCGTTTTTTACCGGTTCGCGGCAGGCAGGCTTCGGAACAGCTGGTGGGGAAAACCGTCTATACGATTATTGAACACCCCCGTAACGTGTTGTGGGTCGGCACCGAATCGGGGCTAAACAAAGTAACGTTGCAGGGACAAACCGGGCAAGCGGTGCAGGTCGCGGTAAAAACCTATCAGGAAGAAGATGGCCTGCCCGATCAGTCGGTCAACGGTCTGCTTACCGACCGACGCGGCAACCTATGGATCAGTACGATCCGTGGTCTGGCCCGCTTCAACCCGCAGACCGGTCAATGCCAGGTGTTTCTGCCCTCACTGGCCTTTACACACGGCTGTCAGTTTGCCATCGGCGATAAGCTGCTGTTCGGCGCCTCCGAAGGCTTTGTGCTCTTTAATCCGGATGAGATCCGGACCGATGCCCCACTACAGAACGTCGTGCTCTCTGACTTGCGGATTTTTAACAAAGAGGTTGCCATCGGTGCGGTGTTCAACGGCGATACAATCCTGAACCGATCGCCTGATAATGCATCGGAGATTACGCTGAATCACCTCAACAACGGGTTTACCATCGGGTTTACAGGCTTGCATTTATCTGATCCGGGCCAGAGCAGGTATGCCTACCGGCTGGAGGGTTTTGACCGCGACTGGATTCAGACGGGGGCCGCAAACCGCTCGGCGACCTATACCAACCTCAATCCCGGCACCTACGTATTTCTGGCCAAAGCGGCCAACAGTGCCGGGCAGTGGAACCGGCAGCCTGCCCGGCTTCGCATCCGGATTTTACCCCCGCCCTGGAAAACCTGGTGGGCCATCGGATTGTATATTCTGGCCTTTAATGTGCTGCTGTACGTGTTTGTGCGCTACCTGTTGACACTCTCACGGCAGCGGCAGCAATTACGGTATGAACAGCTGGAAAAAGAACAGATGCAAAACCTCAATCAGTTAAAGCTGCGCTTTTTCACCGATGTTTCGCATGAGTTCAGGACCCCTCTTTCTCTTATTGTTGCACCCGTAGAAGACATGCTGGCAGGAGAAAATCTGCCAAGCATGCTGCGGGAAAAAATGCAGCTGATACAGCGGAACTGCCGGAAACTACTGCAACTGATTGATGAGCTCATGACGTTTCAAAAAATGGAGCAGGGCATGCTGAAACTTAATCCGGAACCCCTGGAGCTGGTTGGATTTGTCGAAACGACCGGTAAAAACTTCATGTTTCTGGCCGAACAAAAAGGGGTTGTACTCCGGCTGACATCGGAGGTCCCGGCACTCCGGATATGGGCCGATGCCGGCAAACTGGAAAAAATCATCAATAACCTGCTCAGCAATGCCCTCAGGTTTACGCCCGCCGGCGGTGCTGTCCGGGTACACATTCGTTTTCCGGATGAGGGTGTCTCTGCTTCAGCAACGGACTGGATTCAGCTAACGGTTGAGGATACCGGCAGCGGCATCAGACCGGAAGCACTGGTCCGGTTGTTTGAGCGCTTCTACCAGGCAGATGAGCACGCAGGCGGGACCGGCGTCGGGCTCTCGCTGACCAAAAGTCTGGTTGAACTGCACGGCGGCACCATAACCGCGTCGAGTGAACCCGGCATCCGGACCTGTTTTATCATACTGCTGCCTGTTAACCAGAATATACCCGGCGGGTTGCCGGCAATAGCAGCCTTACCGCCCGCTGGTGAAACCCCTAATGCCGAACAGCGCCAGGCGGTCCTGCAGGCCGTTGCAGATGAAGACGGGTCAGCAGAGGGCACATCCCGGCCGTTGCTGCTGCTGGTTGACGATAACGCCGAAATCCTAAATTATCTCGAACTGGCGTTTCAGGATGCCTATGCCATCCGCCGGGCCGAAAACGGAAAACAGGCGATTGAGCGTATTCATGAGGAAGAGCCTGATCTCATAATCAGTGACATCATGATGCCGAAGATGGACGGCATTACGCTCTGTCGTACCCTGAAATCCAACCTGGCTACCTGCCATATTCCAATCATTCTGCTGACGGCCCGGACAATGGTCGAGCAGAAAATAGAAGGCCTTACCGTTGGTGCCGACGATTATTTTCCGAAGCCCTTTCACCCCGGCTTGCTGCGGGTCCGGGTCGAAAAGCTCATTGAATTCCGGAGGCAGCTGCTGGCCAGATTTCAGGCCGCCCCCGAAGTACTGCCGAAAGAACTGACCCGGAATCCGCTCGACGAAGCCTTCCTGCAAAAAGTCGTTGATTCAACGATGGCCAATCTGAGTAACGAGGACTTTTCGGTTGAAGAACTGGGCGAACTGGTAAACATGAGCCGGAGTAATCTGTTCCGGAAACTGAAAGCCATTACCGGCCTGACACCAACCGAATTTATCTATCAGGTCAGGCTCAAACATGCCCGCGAGCTATTGCTGGAGCGGCGGCTGAATATGTCCGAAATCAGCTATGAGGTTGGCTTTAAAACGCCGTCTTCCTTTACAAAGGCATTCCGGCGGCACTTCGGGAAAGCCCCGACTGACTACCTGAATGACTGGCTGCAAAACCAGCAACCGGAGAGTAATCCGGTAGAGAGCCACGAAAAAAGTCACGAAAACCCGTAAAAAGTACAGCTTGCAACGCACAGAACAGCATTTGCAACGTGAGGGAAAGCCGCTAAGCGACCAATAAACCAACTTTGTCCAACTTGATTCAGGAATAGTAACATTCCGGAACAGGATGCACTTAACGGTTTTATACGGCGTATGCGTTTCTCCATTGCGGGTCTATTCATGGTATGTATGCTGAGCGCTTCATTGAAAGCTCAGGAAAGTCCGCCGGAGCGGCCGCTGGCCGTAATCCGCCGGATTGGTGATAAACTAATCAGAGACACACCGTTCCGGTATCAGCTGACTGTTCGGCCGGTCAACCACACCCTGAACGGGTTATTTACCGTTGACTTCGGCCGGAGCCTGATGACCGGCAAACCGGCGGTCGCCTATGCCTACACTCGGCTGACCGCCGCCGCCGACCAGTTGCTGACCCTGCAGCTTGAGCACAATGATGGCTGTAAAATCTGGCTGAACGGACAGGAGATTTATGCAAAACGGGGCGATCACACCATTACCCTGCACCACGACGAACGCAGCATCGAACTGCCGGGCACCGTACAGCTTCAGCTTCGCAAAGGCGAAAATCAGCTGCTGATTAAATCCGAAACCCGTGGTCAGGAATGGCGGGTTTACCTCCAGCCCCCGAGCCGTAAAGGGGCGATTAGCACCGAATCGGTACGCTACCCCGAAATCGGCCTCCGGCATGTTCCGGATGTCAGTAACGAGGTCGCGGCACTCTCGAACTGGCTGATCATTGGCCCCTTCGCCAACCCGGCAACTACCGGTGGCCGCTCCGGGCTGGATCAGGTCCATGAACCCGAACAGGACATCCGGTTCGGACACATGTATGCGGGGCTCGACGGGCCGGTGACATGGACAATTCCCAAAACCGATGTGCTGGGGGATCTGATCGATCCGAAACCGTGGGGGACCAATTACCACTGGAACTACCACAACGGCGGTGTTGCCTGGGCCATGCAGCAGCTGGCTGAACTATCGGGCGAGCGGCAATACGACGATTATGCGGCCCGCTTCTGCGACTTTCAGCTCGCCAGTATTCCGTTTGTACGTCATCAGGTTCAGACGCTTAACGCCGTTACCTCGGCCAACTACCACCTGGTTGATACGCCCCTGCTCGACTTTACCCTTGCGCCTTCCCTGCCATTCATTTACCGGCTGCGGCAAAATCAGAACTTCGCCAACCGCGCTGATTATGTCACTTTTATCGACGGTATGCTCCGGTACGCCCGGGATGAGCAACTCCGCCTTCCGGGTTCGACAATCTACACACGAACAACACCGGAGAAATACACCACCTGGGCCGATGACATGTTTATGGGCATTCCGTTTCTGGTGCAGGCCTCGCAGTATGCAGCCGATCCGGCCCAACGAAAAGCCTTTCTGGACGATGCCGCCGGGCAGATTACCGGCTTCAACCGCCAGGTCTGGGATGCTGATGCTAATCTCTATATGCATGCCCGCTATTCGAACCGTCCGGTTAAACTGCCGCACTGGTCGCGGGCAAACGGCTGGGCGGTGTGGGCAACAACGGAGGTGCTGATGCATCTGCCCGTTTCCCACCCCGACTACAAACCTATTCTGGCCCATTACCGGAAGCATATCGAATCGCTGGCGGCTCTACAGGATAAAAGCGGATTCTGGTTCAACGTGGCAGACCGGCCGGATTCGCAGAAGGAAGTATCGGGGACAGCCATCTTTGTGATGGGCATCGCCCGTGGCATCCGCTACGGCTGGCTTGATGCTGCCCGGTACAAACCCATTGCCTTACAAGGCTGGGAAGCGCTGAAAACCCGGATTGATCCCGACGGAACCGTACATGATATCTGCATGGGCACCATGTGCTCCGAAGATGTCAGCTACTACCTCAACCGCCCGTTTTACGACAATGACACCCACGGGCTCTTTGCCGTACTGTTTGCCGGTCTTGAGCTGGAAAAAATGCTGAATGCCTCATCCACCACCCCAACCGGACGTAAACAATAACCTTAAATCCTTAAGTTATATGACTCATTTTTATCGGCCCGGAGCCCGTTTTCTGTACCGGTCCAACGCAGGTCTGACATTGCTGCACGGCTTGTTTTTTACGGGCTGGCTGCTGCTGGCAGTGACGGTTTCTGCCCGCGCCCAATCGACTCTTATCCGCGTAACCGGAACCGTGGTGGATGCCAAAGGGGGTACACTCCCCGGCGTGAACATTGTGGTTCAGGGGTCGCAATCCGGAACGACCACCAATCAGGACGGTAAATTTACCATTCAGGTACCCTCAGAAAAAAGCGTATTGCTGTTCAGCTCCATTGGTTTTGTGCGGAAAGGGGTTACTGTCGGAAAAAACCGTACCCTGAACGTCACGCTGGCCGAAGACCAGAACAGCCTCGAAGAAGTAGTTGTGGTGGGGTATGGCGAAGTCCGCAAGAAAGACCTGACCGGCTCGGTCGGCAAGGTTAATATCGAAGACATGCAGAAGGCACCGGTTCCCTCCTACGACCAGGCGCTGGCCGGCCGGATTGCGGGGGTGGTCGTTACCTCGGGCGATGGGCAGCCGGGAACGGCGGCGCAGATTGTTATCCGGGGTAGCTCCGTCAGCCAGGATGCCTCCCCGCTGTACGTCGTTGACGGTTTCCCGATTGAGAACATGGACATTAACTCCATCAACCCGAACGATATTGAATCGCTGGAGGTGCTGAAAGATGCCTCGTCCATTGCCATTTACGGCGCACGGGGAGCCAACGGGGTTATTATCATTACCACTAAACGCGGCAAGGCGGGTCCGGTGCGGATTACCTACAATGTCTCGGCAGGGGTTCAGAAAGACATCCGGCGGGTTAAAATGATGAGCCCCTATGAATTCGTCCGGTTACAGCTCGAACTCGACAGCATTAACAGCACACCCGCTGTGCCGTCAACTCGCTTCCGGAACATTTACCTGGGCGTTGATCCGAAAAATACGCTGGAGAGTTACCGGAATGTGGCCGGCAGCGACTGGCAGGATCAGTTACTGCGTCAAGGCTCACAGACAACCCATTCCCTTAACATCAGCGGGGGGAACGCCGATACCCGTTTTGCCATTTCGGGCTCCATCTTTAACCAGAAAGGCATCATTCTCAACACCGGTATGAAGCGCTACGACGGCCGGTTCAGTCTGGATCAAGCAATCCGTAACAACCTGAAAGCCGGTTTTTCAGGCAGTTATGCCAACACGTCTACCTACGGAACACTGCCGTCGGGAGCCAACGGCGGCGGCGTCGTTCAGGGCATGTGGCAGTACCGGCCGGTTTCGGGTCTGGGGAATCAGGATCTCGCGGCATCGCTCATTGACAGTATTGCCTTTCAGGACTTTAACAGCGGAAACAGCACCGCCAGTCTCGGTGATAACCTGATCAATCCGTTACTACAGGCGCAGAATGAATACCGCAAAAATATCAACAATACCGCGACCCTGAATGCTTACCTGGAATACACGTTCCTCAAAAATTTTAAACTGCGGGTATCCGGCGGCTTTAATGCGACCAACCTGCGGCAGGAAACGTTCTATAATTCGCAGACTATTCAGGGTAATCTGTTCCGGAACGCTGCGGGGGCCATTGCCAACGCCAACGGTATCAACGGCGGCTACACCAACGTCCTTAACAGTAACTGGCTGAACGAGAATATCCTCAGCTACCGGAACCGCTTCGGTAAAGATCACAGCATTGACGCCCTCGTCGGGTTTACCTATCAATACGCCAAAACCTCCACCTTCGGCTTCCGGGCAATCAATATCCCGCAGGCCACCGAATACCTCGGGCTGATCAGTCTGAACACCGGAACAGCCACCAGCCCGACTACCGGTGGTTCGCAGTGGCAGCTGTTTTCGTTTCTGACCCGGCTCAATTATAGCTACAAAAGCCGGTATCTGTTTACGTTTTCGGCCCGCTCGGACGGCTCCTCGCGGTTTACGCCCGGCAAGCAGTGGGGCTATTTCCCGTCGGGCGCCTTTGCGTGGCGGTTTACCGGCGAACCCTTCCTGAAAAAGCTGTCGCCGGTACTGAGCGACGGAAAGCTGCGGGTCAGCTATGGCTCGGTCGGGAACAACAAAGTGGGTGATTTCAGCTACCTCTCGCAGTACGGAGCCCTAAACACCGGTCATGGGTATCCGTTCGGCAATGTGTATAGCCTGGGGATCGTTCCTTTCTTTTACGGTAACGACAACCTCACCTGGGAAACGACTGATGAACTGGACCTTGGGCTGAACCTTGGTTTCTTCAATGACCGGATTCAGGTGGAGGCCGACTATTACAACCGGAAAACGCGGAACTTCCTGCTGGGTGTGCCCCTGCCCTTTATTGCCGGCTACAGCAACGGTACCAACTCCCAGTATCAGAATACCGGTAACCTGCGGAATTCCGGCTTTGAGTTCAGCCTCCAGACAACGAATATCCAGCGGAAGAACTTTTCGTGGACGACCAACTTTAATATCAGCTTCAACCGCAGCAAAATCCTGAACTTCTATAACGGGCTGGATTCGCGGCTGACTTCCTGGGGGCTAACCGGCTCGGCCAATGCCTGGATTGCCAAAACCGGCGGCCCGATCTCGCAGTTCTACGGGTACAAATGGGGTGGCGTCTATCAGTTTGACGATTTTATTAAGCTCGCCAACGGGGCTTATCAGCTCAGAAATGGTGTTCCGTCCTACTCGTCAGCAGTTCAGCCGGGCGACCCGAAATACGTGGACATCAACGGTGACGGGGTGGTGGATTCCAATGATCAGACCACCCTGGGTAGTCCGCTGCCGATCCATACGGGCGGTTTCACGAACAACTTTACCTACAACAACTTTTCGCTCAGCATTTTTGCGCAGTGGAGTTACGGCAATAAAATCCTGAACGCTAACCGGATTGCCTTTGAATCGACGGGCGGCTATTTCCTGAACGGGAACCAGTTCGCCTCCTACGCTGACCGGTGGACACCGACAAACCCGACCAATGACATTCCGAGGGCACGGTTTAACCTCAAGGGGGATCCTGGTACGTCAAGTCCGCGCGCATCGTCGCGGGTAATTGAGGATGGTTCGTTTCTGCGCATAAAAACCATTCAGATCGGCTATACCCTGCCGGCGGCAACGGCCCGGAAAATAGGCGCGAACAACATCCGCCTGTTTGGTTCAGCCCAGAACCTGTTCACCTTCACGAAGTATTCGGGCATTGATCCTGAAGTATCGACCTACCGCTCGCCTAACCCGGCCAACAGTCCGATCGGCGGAACAGGGGTCAACAGCAGCAGTACCGGTACGGGCTATACTTACATCCAGCCTAGTTCGGGCTATGGGGTGTTAGCGCAGGGATATGACTACACGCCCTACCCGCGGGCCATCACCCTGACAGCCGGTGCCACGGTAACCTTCTAATCCTTAACTCTTTTCGGAAAACGACAATGACTCATAAACTTTCCTTTCTGTTGCTTGCCGGAACCATGCTGCTGGCCACTTCGTGCCAGAAAGACGTTAGCCTGGACCCGGTTTTCTTTAAACCCACTACCTACAGTACGGAAGCCCAGCTGTCCGGACAGCTGGCGGGTGTCTATAACATTCTGGAGCAGGACCAGCTCTACGGTCAGGGCCTGTGGGGTTACCTGGAAGCCGGAGCGGATGAAAGCTTCCGGAACGGTGTCACAACCGCTACCGTCCTGACAGAGCTCTACACAATCGGCAATACAGAAGCCAATGTCACTACGTTCTGGCGGAACCTCTACGTCGGTATTGAGCGGGCGAATGTGCTGCTGGATGTCATTGACCAGCCTAAAATGGATGAAACAGCCCGGAATACCATCCGTGGACAGGCCATCTTTCTGCGGGCTTACTACTATTATCTGCTGGTCACGCACTTCGGTGATGTTCCGCTCAAAACTTCCCTGACTACCGATATGGGCACCGACTTTAACCTGCCCCGTACTCCGGCGAAGGATATTTACGCCTACATCATCAGCGAAATGACCAAAGCTGAGCCGCTGGTACAACCCATTCAGCAGGCAGGAACGACCACCATTGTGAACCGTTCAGCCGTACAGGCGATGCTGGCAAGGGTGTGTCTGAGCATGGCAGGTAATCCGGTAAACGATGCATCCAGATACAAGGATGCGCTCAGCTGGGCCCAGAAGCTGATCAACGGCAATGCCCATGCCCTGAACGCGACCCCGCTGGCTCAGGCACCGAATACCCCGGCCTATGCCCGGTTGTTTATCAACAACATGCAGAACAACACCAATGACCCGAATATCACCGAAGGCATCTGGGACGCTGCCTTCCTGTCGAAATCGAATGCAACGGGCGCCTATGCCGCTTCCGGTTTTCCGGTCACTCAGCAGCTGGGCGCGCTCATGGGCGTTACCAGCCCCAATGCCAGTGCCAATGCATCCATCGGATTTTCGTCCGGTACGTATCGTGCCCATAACCGGCTGTACCGGCTCTACGAACCGGGCGACCAGCGCCGCGACTGGGCTATTGCTTCCTACGTTTACCGTGACAATACTACCAACAGGTTTGATATTCTGCGTGTTAACCTGACCGGTGGCGGCGGCACCGGCGCCTCGGCCTACGCACTTACCTCCTCAACCGGCGCGATCACCTCTATTGTTATTGACAACGGCGGCAGCGGCTATACGTCCGCACCGACCGTGAGCTTTTCGGCCACGGCAGGGACTGGAGCCACGGCTACGGCAGATATCAGCGGTGGTAAGGTGTCAGCTATCCGTGTCGTGACAGCGGGGTCGGCTTATCCGACAGCCTATGACCGGCCGGTGGGAAAATGGCGCCGCGAATACGAAGTTAACCTGCCGCCGGTCCGGCTACAGAATAACACCTCCTGCAACTTTCCGGTCATCCGGTATGCCGATGTCTTGCTGATGGCTGCCGAGGCAGACCTGAAGGCCAACGGTTCGCCGGGCGCGCAGGCCGTGGAGTATTACAATCAGGTTCGCCGGCGGGCGTTCGGGCTACCGCCCCGTACTGCCTCGGCGGTGGATGTCAGTACCTTTTCGATGCAGGACATCATGGACGAACGGTCACGGGAGCTTTGTTTTGAAGGGGTCCGCCGCAACGACCTGATCCGGTGGGGCGTCATGCAGCAGGCTATGCAGCTGATCCAGTCGGATGTACAGACCAATGCACCGTCTGCCTATGTCACGGCGGCCACCGTGGCAGCCAATAATCTGGTCAACAACTATCCGAAGCACATGCTGCTGCCGGTTCCTGCCACGGAAATTGACAAGCAACCGGCCCTGACCCAGAATCCCGGCTGGAACTAACCCTGAACCGATCATGAAAAACCAACTTACCAAGATACTTGCCTTTTTCGGCGCATGCAGCCTGACCGCCTGCCAGCTGACTGACGTTAACAGTCCCGATGCCTTTTCGGTCTCAACGCCTAAAACTTCCTACAAGGCCGGTGAGGTAGTCCGGTTCTCGTTGCAGGGCGGCTTTGTGGATCAGGTTGCGTTCTTTTCGGGTGAACCCGGGAAACGGTATGAGCAGGTTGCCCGTACCAGCGGAACCGGTCAGAACCGGCTCATTTTCCAGTCATCGATGCAGCAGGGCGTTTTGCCGGGGCAGGACTCACTCCGGTTGCTGGTATCGACAAACCTCGCCGGTTACGACGAGGCCAGCATCAGAGCCGCGAAATGGACCGACATTACCAGCCGCAATACCCGGTGGCCCACGGCTCTGTCAACGGCTTTTACCACCTCCGACTCCGTCAACCTGAATGACTTTGCCAGTGCTGATAAGGTAAACATTGCCTTCCGCTATATCGGCAAGAAAAATCCCGCCCAGCCCCAGCGGCGGTGGCAGATTCAGAACGTAACGCTGGTCAATACCCTGCCGGATGGCACGGTCACCAACATTTTCAACACCTTTGCCAATACCGGCTGGGTGCAGGCAAGCCTGAAAAATCCGGCCGTTGCCTGGAACGTGGGTACGGCAAATGTATCGGCAGCCAACAGCCTGTCCAATACCAGCGGCATTGCCATCCGTACGGCCTATCCGGTTGCCCTCGATCCGGGTACGACGACCAACGTAGAAGAAAACGATGACTGGCTGATCGCGTCGGCCTTTGATCTGAAGACCGTCAGGCCGGATGCGGGTACAACTATCAAAAACGGAGGAGCGAATACGCTTACCTCCTACCAGTATACGTTTACCCGTGCCGGTACCTATACCGTGACGTTTGTGGCTCAGAACCTGGATGTAAACACTTCCAAACCAGTGGTCCGTCAGCTGCAGTTAGTCATTACACCCTGATCCGCTTTTTTTACATGATGACCTGTACTCAACCTATTGCAATGTTTAAGCGTCTTTTTTTTATCGTTTGTCTGCTGGCCATCTCTTCGGTACGGGCTCAGCTGGTAACGGTTCAGACCCCGACTGTCTTGCCGAAGGATACGCCGGCACAGGTGCTTTCAGCCCTCGCCGCACCGCCGCAGGACAAGGGTTTACCGTATACCCGGACCGCCCGTGCACGGGCTGTGGCAGCCATCCGGAACAGCATAGCGCTCTGTACAGGAGGGCGCTATGCCTATGTGTTTGGGTACAAGGTGCGGCTGGATACTCTGGACATCCTGCGGGGCGAGGCTTTCCGGAAAGACGGAAAGGTATTTGTTCCGCAGGCTTTTGCATCCGTTGCCGGCCTGTCCCGGTTTACCCCAGAACCCATACCACAAGGACTGGAGATTCTCGCGGACCGGTGGGTTTATAACGCCGTCCGGAAGCCTGTCCGGTTGCCTGCCGGTTTACAACCGGTTATGGCTGGCGGAAAACCCTATATCGCCATTGCCGATTATGCCCGGTCGCTGGGCAAACAGGTGATAGAGACCCCGCGGGGGCTGGTACTCATCAGTGACCGGCCGATAACCTACACTGAAGCGCAGGACAAAACCCTGGCCGACTGTATCATCTCCCTGTTTGATACCCCCGAAAAATACATTGAACCCGAACTGGCTACCAGATACATTCCTACCCTCCGTAAACAGGGACCGTTTACTGACCATGCCCGCATCACGCCCGATCAGCTTCGTGACCTCAACGGCCCTGAAGCCGACTG
Organism: uncultured Arsenicibacter sp.; assembly: GCF_945952095.1. Classification (GTDB taxonomy): domain Bacteria; phylum Bacteroidota; class Bacteroidia; order Cytophagales; family Spirosomataceae; genus Arsenicibacter. The sequence goes on from NZ_CAMFHL010000027.1 coordinate 35,601, forward strand.
GCCCGAACCGCCCCGCAGCAGCTATGACCTGACCGGCTTCAATGCGGCCCTGCTGGGTTCGGCCGTACCGGCGCCGGGTATATACCCCCGCCTGCTGTTCAGCCCGCAGGACATTCCGATGCTGCAACAGCACATCCGCAATAACAAAATTACTCAAAAGGCAATGATTGAGATTGAGGTGCTGTTCGGTAAAAGCTGGTGGGACCCGGCGACGAGCGACGGCCGTATTTTCGACCTGCTGGCCTCGGGTAAGCTTGACGCACAAGCCATTGTAAAAGGCGAATCCGGCCCTGCAGCCTATCACGTAGCCGCCCTTACCCGCGATCATAAACCCGGCATTTACAATTCACACATCAATTACGTAACCAACTGCCTGACCACAATGGCGCTCTACTGCCTGCTGACGGACAACCCGACGCTGGGCCGGAAAGTGGCCGCGGCACTTTGTACGTATTACCGGCTGGTCGAACGGAATGTCGAAGACCATGTCCGGACGTCCGATTCGGAGTTTGGCGTCAATCCCGACATGGCAGGTAGTTCGGAGCATCAATGGCGGGGTATGCACGCAGTTGTTCCGCACATGGATCTGGCCTTCTCGCTGGATTTTGCCGGTGCTTACATGACGCCCGAACAGCGGACGTTTATGCAGCGCCTGATCGCCAAAGCTACCTATGGCCGCCGCACGAATGCGGGTGATGGCCCCCGACGCGCCTGGCGCGATATTAACCACATGACCTGGCACCTGACCCATCACCTGTGTCTGGCTACCATTGAAGGACTGGACGGTTTCGATCCGGAAGGGTATGCGTCGGGCTGCGAGCTGACCCGCGATTTTCTGAATTGGGGGATCGACGAGACCGGCCATGCATTTGAAAGCAACGGAAAAAGCGGCGGTGGTATTCAGTTTCAGATTCTGGCCATGATTGTACAGGCGCGGCGCGGCGATAACCTCTGGGGACATCCGCACTGGCGGAAGCTGCTCGCCGGTCAGGTGTATATGTCGTCGCCGGATGGCCGCGAGACCGTCACCAGCGGCACCTGGGGCGGCAGTCCGCTCAGTGCCCAGGCCATTCAGGAAATCAAGGCATTTTACCCCTCCGATAAAACGGCCGACTGGTTGCTGACGAGCCAGTTTCCGGGCCAGCATCCGGCGACCCTTGATCTTGTTGCCTACCGCCGCGAGTTGGAAAAAAACAGCCGTCAGGGAAGGCTCCCCGGACCTACTTACCCCAGCCTGGTCATGGCCTTCCCGTACGCTGCTGACTGGACACCCATCCGCCGGGAAGACCTTGGCTTGCCCCTGACGAAAACAACGGACACCTATGGCTACCTGTCGGCGGCCAGTGATGGCAAAGAAACGGCAACATGGATGGCCCTTCATGCCCGCGCAAACCATTACATCGGATCGGGTCACCACCACGCGGATATCGGCATGTTTTATTTTTCGGGTCAGGGCGTTAACTGGTTCACCGAATCGCCTTTTCCGAAGACCTATACCGGTAAATACCACAATCTGCTGATCATCGACGGAAAGGCCGAAGCCGATGGCCCGCCTGCGGGAGGAACCTACCTCGGGAGTATAGAAACCCCGCTGACCGGCTTTGCTTCCATAGACCAGACCTATGCTTATACCTGGCAATGGTGTACGCAGGTGCTCGACTGGGGAACCGGCTTTTCGAAACTCGATTCGACGGTGGCCGTAACCGGCTGGGAGCTGGAACCTGACCCGAAGATTATTCAGTATTTCCGGGGAACATCGCGGTATAAGATGCGGCCCTGGTGGCCAACGGCCAACTTCGCCAACTGGATTCCTACCCTGCGGGCCTTATGGAATCCGGTCCGGTATGTGTATCGCTCGGCAGGCCTGGTCCGTGGGGAACATCCGTACGGAATCCTTGTGGATGACGCACGGAAAGATGACAAACCGCATCAGTACCAATGGGCAGGCATGCTGGCAAAGGGCGTTTGGCAGGCCGGCATGGATAATCTGCCGCCGGGAGCCGTGGTGCTGGGATACCGGAAAGAGCGGGAAGCGACCTGGGGCAAAAGTCGGTCTGAGACCATGATCCGGCCGCAAGCCGGCGAACCGCTCCTGCTGGTATACGACCTCGGCCAGCATACACCGCTGGTCGAAACCGCCACCGACGGACCCGACGAAGGCAAAGGCCCGCTACCTTACAACCGGCTGACATTCACCGGAAACGAAACCGAAGCACGGTTTAAAATTCTGATGATCCCGTTCAGGGCCGGTGATCCTCTGCCCACCGTTACCGTCAGGAAAAATAAGGCAACGATACAATGGGCCGGTCAGACCGATACAATACAGTTTGATACCGGATCTGATAACCGGACCCGGCTTAGAGTCAGCCGCAATGATGCAGTAATTGGCAACAGCCGCTAAACGGATTCAACGTATGAAAAACGCCTTCTGGCTCCTGTGGTCAGTGTTTAGTACCACCACATTTGCACAGGAAAATCCCGCCGTAAACCCGGTACGGTTTACGGCTTCTCAGCAGCAAACCCTGCAAGCGCTGTTGAAAAGTGTTCACATGCGGTACGACGAACGGGAACGCATGCTGGCAACCACCGTGGAAGGCTATCAATACCACCGCGATGCCACCGGCGGTACACTCCACGAAATCCGGGGATCATTCAGTTATGCCCTCGCCCTGCTGAACAGCGGTGATCCGGCCTTACGGCAGCGGGCCTTTGCCGTGCTGGAACGCTGTATCGGGTTGCAGGATACGCTGGCGAACTCGCCGACGCGGGGCATCTGGGCCTATTACCTTGAAGAATCGCTGCAAACCAAAAAAACGCCGCCTGATTTCAATATGGCCGATTTTAATGCGGTTACCCTGCTCGACATCCGGATGAGTCACGGCGAACAGCTGCCTCCGGCCCTGAACGCCGCCGTCAAAAAATCGCTCATACTGGCGGCAGAATCCATTAAGAAACGGGACATGGGCCCCTACTATACCAACATTTCGGCCATGGGAAGCTACGTGACCTACATGGTCGGCTACCTCTTCGGGTTGCCAGGAATGCTGGATTATGCCCGGAAGCGGATAGAAACGTTTTATGCCTACACGCTCCGGAAGGGTGGTTTTACCGAATACAACAGCCCGACCTATACGATAACGGCCCTGGAAGAATTAAACCGGATGCAGCAGCACATTGCCGAACCCGCCGTCCGGCAAATGGCGGACTCCCTCTACGCCCTTGGCTGGACGATGCTGGCCCGACATTACCACCGCCCTACCGGACAGTGGACCGGCCCGCACAGCCGTTCATACAGCACACTGGTGAAGCCCGGCTTTTACTATCTGCTGCACGAAGCTTCCGGAGGCACGTTGTATCCGGAAGCAGCGAAAAACCTGGACTGGAGCACCTACGGGCGGTTAACGCACCGGATACCGGATCATCTGATGCCCTATTTCACCAGGCCTGTTTATCCGCGTCTGGAAACGGATGTCTTTGAACCGGATGCCCCCGAAATTAAGGGTACCAGCTACCTGACCGACGGCTTTGCCGTTTCGACGGCCAACCGTTCGTCGATGTGGAACCAGCGGCGGCCGTTTCTAGCCTACTGGGGATCGGTTGCTAAACCACGGTATCTTCAGGTTCGCTTCCTGCACGACGATTACGATTTCAGTTCGGCCAGCTTTTACAGTCAGCAGCGCGACGGGCAGGTATTAGCCGCCATCAATCTGAATACCAATGCGGGCGATAAGCACATAACCCTTGATGTGCTTAAAGACGGGGTAGTTCAGGCGCGTGATCTGCGGCTGCGGTTCGAATTCGGCAACCAGACCGACAGCCTGTCGCTGCCATCTGCCCTGAATGAACCGGTTTTAATCAATTCGGACGGCCTCAGGCTGTCGCTGAACCTGTTCAGCGCCCTGTTCGACGGGAAGGCCGGGCACTGGGAAACCGGCGGCAAGGGCAATACCCGCTGGCTGGATTACGTACTGTATTCGGGCCCGGTTACCCGGTTCGACCTGAACCAGCTCCGGGAAACGATACTGGGCTTCACGTTTCATATTGGCGAAAAGCCCTTGAAAACCAAGGCAATGAAACCTGATTTTACGATAATAAATCAACACCTCAATACCGGCTGGCAGGGAATGTCACTGAGCGTTCCGGTCAACATTCTGCCGCAGCCGGGGCATGTGGGGTGGTATTAATACCGTGTTAACGAATACGATAACGTTATATAACGGGCTGTCACTTGTTAGTCCGGCTCACGTTTTCCGGCTTTAATTGACCGCTTTACATTTCAGTAGTTATGACCCGAATCATCAGTCTGTTTATTCTCCTGCTGCCCGCAACGCTCCTGTTCGGTCAGGATACGTTACGGCCGGTGACCGCTGCAACCTATCGCAGCGGTCTGCCGAACTTTTTTGCCAGACTCAAAAAACATGAACCCGTCAGGGTGGCTTACCTGGGCGGGAGCATCACGCGTGCTGACGGGGGCTGGCGCGAACAGACCTTCCGCTGGTTAAAAGACCGGTATCCGACCGCACAGTTTAGAGAAATTATGGCGGCTATTGGCGGTACGGGGTCCGATTTCGGGGCCTACCGCGTCGGTGATCACGTACTGCGGCACAAGCCCGACCTTGTTTTTGTTGAATTTGCCGTCAATGATCATGGCAAACCGGCCCAATATATCAAAGAATCGATGGAGGGCATTGTCCGGCAAATCCGGCGAGACAACGCCACGATAGACATCTGTTTTGTCTACACGTTTTCGAAACCCCAACTGGAATTCTACGAACGCGGGCGGTTTCCGGTTTCGGCCTCTGCCATGGAAGTCATCGCGGATCACTACCAGCTCCCGTCCATTTGTATGGCCCTGCCTGCGGTAAAACAGGTGCTCGAAGGCAGTATGGTGATGCAGGGTAAACCCAAAGAGTCTCCCGATAAACCGGTTTTTTCGGAAGATGGCGTACACCCGCTTAACGGGACGGGCCAGAAAATTTACGCCGAGGCCGTTGCGCTCCACCTGACGGCGCTGGAACCGGTGGGTACGGCCGGTGCCCGTAAATTACCAGCGCCGCTCATGCCCAACAACCTGGAACATGCTACTATGGTGTCCATCGACAAAGCCGAACGAAGCTCTGGCTGGCAGACAACTGATTCGGTGGTGACCGGCAAAGCCTTTTCGTCGTTTCTGTCAACGGTATATGCCTCGGCCGACACCACCGATTTTATCCGGTTTTCGACCAAAGGGACAAGCTTCGGTATTGTTGATGTGCTGGGACCGGACAGCGGACAACTCGTGGTCAGGGTCGACAATGACCCGCCCCGCTATATCGACCGGTTTGATGCCTACTGTACCTATTACCGGATGAATTATTACCTTGTCACGGGCTTACCGGATGGCACCCATTCGGTCACCATTCGGGTGTCACCCCGTAAACTGGATAAAGCCGCCATCCTGAAAAAACGCAACAATACCATTACTGATCCTGCCTTGTACGGAAAACAAACGATTTACCTGGGCGGACTACTCCTACAAAAATGATCCGGATTACTTTTTTTGCGACATTACTGGTGCTGTCCGGTTTCATGGTGGAAACATCTCAAAAACCAGACGATAGCCGGTTTACCAAAGTTGTGCTGGACAACGACCTGAACGAGCCGATGGAACTGGCCATTGCCAATGATGGCATGATCTATTATATTGAACGGGTCGGGTTCCTGAACAGTTTTGATCCGGTACGTAACCTGAAAAAGCGCATCACCAGGCTGGATGTACGCTTTTCGGGAGAAGACGGGCTACTCGGGCTGGCGCTCGATCCGGGGTTCATGACCAATCACCGGCTCTACCTGTATTATGGTGATCCAACGCCCCGGAACGGCGAATATGCCAACGTGCTCGCCCGGTTCGAACTGACACCCGCGGGCCTGTCCAACCGGGTAGAACTCCTTCGCGTACCGCTCCTGCACGAAGGGGTCAGCCATTCGGGCGGGTCGCTGACCTTCGACAAAAACGGGAATTTATTCCTGTCAACGGGCGATAACACCAACCCGTTTGAGTCCGACGGCTATGGGCCCTTCGACGACCGGCCGGGCCGGCTGCGCTTCGACGCCCTGAAATCGGCGGGCAACACCAATGACCTGCGGGGTAAAATTCTGCGGATCCATCCCGAACCGGATGGCACTTACACTATCCCAAACGGCAACTTATTCCCCCCCGGCACGCCGCAGACCCGGCCGGAAATCTACGTGATGGGGTGCCGGAACCCGTTCCGGATTGCGGTCGATTCGCACACCGGATACCTGTACTGGGGGGAGGTCGGCCCCGATGCGGGGAAGGACAGCAGCACACGGGGGCCGCGGGGTCACGACGAAATCAACCAGGCGCGGCAGGCTGGTAATTTCGGCTGGCCGCTGTTTGTAGGCAATAACAAACCCTACCGGCGCTATGACTTTGAGCAGAAAACAGCCGGTGAACCGTTCGATCCGCAACGGCCGGTCAATTTCTCCCGGAACAATACCGGTATGGCACAACTCCCGCTTGCCCAACCGGCCTTTATCTGGTATCCCTATGCTGACTCTCCGGAGTTTCCGATGCTGGGCACCGGTGGGCGGAATGCCATGGGCGGACCCGTTTATTATTTTGACGACTACGAACCGTTTGCCGGAAAGCTGCCCCGCTATTACGACCGGAAGCTATTTATCCACGACTGGATGCGCGGCTGGGTATTCACCGTGCAGATGGATAAGGGCGGCAACCCGGAAAATCTGGAACGCTTTCTGCCCGGCGTTGAGTTTAATCATCCGGTAGACATGGCTTTCAGCCGGAACGGTGAACTCTACATGCTGGAATATGGCAGCTACTGGCGGGCCAAAAACACCGATGCCCGGCTGGTGCGCATTGAGTATACCGAAGGCAACCGCGCCCCCGTTGCGCGGATTAACGCCAGTAAAACGGTTGGCGCCGCGCCGCTGACGGTTCAGTTTTCGGGCAAAAACTCCTTTGATTACGACCATGTAGCCGGGGTCCAGGGCGATTCGCTGCGTTACGAATGGTTTTTTACCGGCAACGTGGTTCAGAGCCGCAGTCCCGAACCGCGCTTTACGTTTACGAAACCCGGCACCTATTCCTGCCGGCTCCGCGTTACGGATAAGCAGGGCAAACAAACGGAAACGCGTCTCCCCATACAGGTTGGCAACGAACCGCCTGTCGTCCGGATTGACTGGCAGGGCAACCGGTCGTTTTTTGAACCAGGCCGGCAGACAGCGTATACGCTCCGGATTTCGGACCGCGAAGATAAACCGGCTGACCCGAAACGGGCCCGCGTGCTGTTCTATCACCTGCCCGAAGGCGAGGACATCGCCGGTCTGATGGCTACCGGTGAGCTGAGTCCGAAGGGCAAACTGCTGATGGAACAAAGCGACTGTAAAGCCTGCCATGCCCTGAACCGGAAATCCATCGGGCCATCGTACCTGGACATTGCGAAGCGCTACGACGAGAAATCGGTTAAGACACTGGCGGAGAAGATTATCAACGGTGGCGGCGGCGTCTGGACAAAATACCACGTGATGGCAGCTCACCCGCAGTTATTACCCGAAGACGCTACCGATATGGTACGTTACATCCTGTCTCTGACGAAACCCAGTCCGGAGCTGGCCCCCTCCGGCAACGTAACCCTCCGGCAGCCTGCCGGTAGCTATGTCCTGCTCGCCCGGTATCAGGACAAGGGCGGCCTGGTCGGGCAGGACCTTATCCGGTTGTTTCCGGTGCGGTTTCCGGCCACCGATGCCGATCGTTCGGAAGGAGTTGCCAAACGAAACAGCAATGGCAGTACCCCTTCTGCCATGAATTACAACGAAAAAGGGTCCTGGATCTGCTTTTCAAAGATGGATATGACCGGACTGACGTCCCTTAAAGCCGATCTGACCTCCCCGAAATTAACCGGCGATCTGGAAATCCGGCTGGATACCCCGGATGGCAGGTTGCTGGGCCAACTGCCGGTACAGGGCACCGGCACGGCGGAAGCGCCCATGACAACGCTTAAGGCCGCATCGGGCATCCATGACCTCTATGTGGTCTACCGCGAAAAAAGCGGCGGCATCAATATCTGGAAGCGGCTTGAAGTCCGCTGGCTTGAAGCAGGTTTGTGAGCCAGTCCATTTTATAATGACAGAATCCCCTTTGCAGGGGCTTCTGTCATTATGGGCACAGCTTTTTTATCATTTCCGTCGTTATATTGTGTAGCTTTCATCTGATTTATCCGGTATTGCCTTAGAATGGTTTATGCTACTTTACTAGACTGAAGTAAATCCGGTGAGCTGAAGGTACTTATGATTGAACTGAAAAATCAATTTACAGAAGTTGTCGATCTGATCCGGCAGTCCCGTAACAGGACTATGCAACGGGTTAACGAAGAACTGATTGAACTGTATTGGCAAGTGGGCGGATACATTAGCCGTAAAGTGACTTCATCGGAATGGGGGCAGGGCGTTGTAAAGCAACTGGCCGCTTTCATCCGTAATGAAAACCCTAACATGAGTGGGTTTTCTGACAAGAACCTCTGGCGGATGAAACAGTTTTACGAGGCTTATACTAACGCCCCCGAAAAACTCTCACCAGTGGTGAGACAAATTAGCTGGACCAACCACCTGATTATTCTCTCACAGTGTAAAACCAGTGAGGAGCGTCAATTTTACCTGTTGATGACCATTCGCGAACGATACAGTAAGCGCGAACTGGAACGACAGATTGACAGTAGCCTGTTTCAGCGGACAATGCTGGCCTCCGCGCAGTTGCCCGAAATGGTCCGGCAACTTCCTCAAACCACGGACGGTGTTTTTCGTGACACCTATGTGTTTGAGTTTCTTGACTTACCAGATCGCCACGACGAACAGGACTTACAGCAGGGACTGATTCGTAACGTGAGTAAATTTCTGCTGGAAGCCGGTCGTCAGTTTACGCTGGCCGGCGAAAATGTCCGGATTCAAGTAGGCAATCAAGATTTTTACATCGACCTGCTGCTGTATCACCGTGCCTTGCAATGCCTGGTGGCGGTAGAGTTGAAAGTGACGAAATTCAAACCTGAACATTTGGGGCAATTGAACTTCTACTTAGAAGCCCTGGACCGCGACCACCGGCTGCCACATGAAAATCCAAGCATTGGACTCTTGCTGTGTGCCAGTAAAGACAGTCAGGTAGTAGAGTATTCCCTGAGCAGGAGCCTGTCACCAACGCTGGTAGCTGATTATACCCGACAACTAATTGATAAACAGTTACTGGAGCAAAAACTTCTGGAACTCTATGAACACCTGAAGCCGGAAGCATAAAAAAAGCCCCGGTTTAGAACCGGGGCCCAAAAACGATGAGTCCTGAAGATTGCAGATCAAGTAACAGTAACACCGGATGACGCATAGTACTTCCGGTTTTGTAGACGCAGTCAGCCCCGCTACAGTAACAACCGGTTCAAGGTTACCGCACGCCCGGCAACCAGCCGGATCTGTTTAACCCGTGCGCCATACCGGACAGCATACAGGCCTGTCCGGCCGGCCGTTAACGTTGTGGAGGTGAGCGCTCCGTTTTTCCAGCGCAGGGCAACGGTTACTCCTCCCCGTGCACGTAATCCGGTGACTTCCCCTTCGCCCCAGGCAGCCGGTAAAGCGGGCAGCAGGTCAATTTCACCGGCATGGCTTTGCAGCAGCATCTCTGTCACCCCCGCCGTATAGCCGAAGTTACTGTCAATCTGAAAAGGCGGTCCGACGCCAAACATATTCGGATACGATCCGCCGTCCTCCACGTACCCGGTTTTGGTCAGATCACGCGGCGTTACCAGCCGCCGGACCAGTTCATGAGCACGGGATGCCTCCCGCAAACGGGCATACAGGTTGATTTTCCAGGCCGAACTCCAGCCTACGCTTTTGTCGCCCCGTGCCTCCAGCGATACCAGAGCTGCTTTTGCCCATGCCGGTGTGACAGCCGGCACAATCTGCCGCCCGGGATAAACCGCAAACATATGGGAAACATGCCGGTGATGGTCCTGAGGATCGTCAAGGTCCTGCATCCATTCCTGTAACTGCCCCCATTTACCGATCTGAGGACCCAGTAACCGTGAACGCATGTCGTCAATTTTTTTCCGGAACGGTTCATCGACCCCCAGGCCCCGTGACGCATCGATATAGTTTGTAAACAGGTCGTAAACAATCTGCTGATCGTAGGATACCCCCGGATACTCCCCTGTGTCCTTTTCATTTTTCCCCGGTCCGTGTTCAGGAGACCACCCATCCGGTGTAATCAGCTTACCGTCCGGCGCCTCAACCAGATGATCAACCCAGTACTCTGTGACCTCCTTCAACAGCGGATACGCCTGATTCTTGAGAAACGTTTTGTCTCCCCCGAAGCAATAATGTTCCCAGAAATGCTGGCTCAGCCAGGCACTACCCGGCCGGTGAATGTGCCACGCCGAAGTGCCCCCCATGGTATTGTTTGTACTGTAAATAATCCAGCCTTTCCTTGTTTTCAGCGCCGGATCAGCCGACCGTTTCTGAACTGCGGCCAGATTATTGACCCAATCGAACAGGGGCCGATGGCATTCGGACAGGTTGGTTGGTTCAGCCAGCCAGTAGTTCATTTCCACATTTATATTTGTTGTGTACTGCGAGTACCAGGCTGGTTTACTTTCATTGTTCCAGAGTCCCTGCAAATTGGCCGGTAATCCTCCGGGCCGTGAGCTGCTGATTAACAGATAGCGACCATACTGAAATAACAGTGCTTCCAGCGCCGGATCGGCCTTTCCGGTACCGTAGGCTGCCATCCGCTCTGCAGTAGACTGTACAGCTGACGGCCCACCCTGACCTAACCGCAGGCTAACCCGACCGAAAAGCGATGCATAATCCGCTATATGTCTTGCTTTCAGCTGCTCAGCGGTCATGCCGGCCGCTTTATCCAACGCAGAGGTAACGCGGTCATGCGGATGGGGTCCAGAAAAATTTGTTTCAGCGTGATTGTCAAATGACGTCCCCGCAGTCAGCAATACCGTAATCGCTGATGCCTTCACCACACGGATTCCTTCCGGGGTGGCAGAAACGCTACCCCCACTGACCAGTACACGCACCTGTGACTCGAAAGCCATACCGTTATCAAGGGTTCCGGTGGCCGTCAGCCGGTTGCCGTCGATCCGGACCGGAGCCCCGTGCGCATCAGTTAACCGGACCACTCCCGTCAACCGGCCGGGTTGGCTGGCTGTCAGGTATAATACCTGCACCTGATCCGGGAAGCTGGCAAATGCGGTGCGGGTATAGGTTACTCCTCCCGATTCATACCGGACTGAGTGTACAGCATGTTGCAGATCCAGCTCCCGCCGGTAATTACGTACGGGGCCAGCTGAGTCTAGATCAACAAACACATCTCCGAACGGCTGATAGTTACCGACTTTCTGCGTGGTTCCCGTTACCAGCGATTGCTCATTGAACTGGATATGTTCGGTACGGACACCGCCAAACACCATTCCACCCATGCGGCCATTTCCGAGAGGCAGTGCTTCAAGCCACTTGTCAGCAGGTTTTGCATACCAGAGGCTGGTCGATCCCGTTGCCGGAAGCGTCTGACCCATTAAGCCGGTTGCCTGAATCAGATAACTGAGCATGAACAGTCCTGTGACGTTCCGCATTCGTTTAAGCAGTTGAGTTTTCAAACCATTACTGTTACCGGCATGCCTTTCCGGAAAGGATACAGCCGGTATACCATGAGGATTTACACGTTGAGTCATCTAATTACTTATAGGTAAGCAAGGTGGTGGCAGTACAGGCTTTGTCGGTCCGGAAACGGACCCAGCGAGCCTGAAAATCCGGCGGAAACGGATAGCGTACCGTTTGCCC
>NZ_CAMFHL010000028.1 GCF_945952095.1 uncultured Arsenicibacter sp.
AGCCCGCGTACACTGACCATCATCCGGCAGCATGTATCCGACATTCTGACGGTTTCGGACGCTGAAATTATCGGCGCCATGCGGCTGATCTGGGAGCGCATGAAGATTGTGATCGAACCCTCATGCGCCGTTCCGTTTGCGGCCGTAATGAAACATGCCGACCAGTTTACGGGCCAGAAAGTGGGCATTATCCTGACCGGCGGAAACGTCGATCTGGGCAAATTGCCCTTCTAATCTATAAAATACACCAATCGGCAACAGCCGGGTTGGTGGCACAGGCCAGCAGCAATGCAGCCACGATGCACGTATTTCCGGTCAGGAGTACGTGCATTTCATTTTGGGCGGCCTGTAACAACCCTCCCGCTACAGCGGCGATTTCGAGCCCGCCGGTTTGTGCCAGCAATTCATCCACAGCTGAAGCATTAACACGTGACAGAATAGCCTCCGCTTCCTGCAGCGTAATACCGTAAGGTAAGCAGTCTGCCAGCGGAATTCCGGTCAGCTGATGGATTACTAAAGCGGCGGACAACCCGCTACCCGCTCCGATGGTTCCGAACCCCACGGCATTGCAGTCGCGGTAGGCGACTCCGTTTACCAGCGTCCGGCCTGCATCCATCGCAGCCTCACACTCAAACAGCTCCATCGCTGCCGACTGCCGGATGTCGTCTGTGCCCGGCCGGACCTTAAACTTGACAAACACGGGCGTATTTTCGGCAAATACACCCTGTACACCTACGTCGCAGAGTAGCAGGGTGAAGCCATCGCCGGCATACCGGTCAAAAATATGGTTTTCGTCACCGATCAGTTGCTGGATCATCCGGTAGCTTTCTGTCGGGTCTGTTTCCTGCTTCCACCCATGATCTCCGGCAAACACCAGTACATGGGCATTAGAGACCTGACCGGCAATCCGTTCCTGCCCGGACGACAGTTCAGGTAACGCCGACAACAGATCGCCGGGTGCGGTCACCTGTTCATTACGGTTACTCAGTTGCTTGCGTACCCACGCCAGTATCTGCGGGTTTTCTAGTTTGTTAATCATACTAATACTGTTACACTATTGACGTTATTCTACCTCTCCATATCAACCTATAATTATAAATCTAATAGGGATACCACATAGCCACATTAGAAAACATAGCTTTTTTTGCTCTTTGTGTCCTCATGTGACTATGTGGTAAATGAACACCAGAGATTTGAGGCAGGGAAAATATATCTATCAATCATCAATAGTCTATTTTTTATTCTCGGATTTGGGCGCAAAATTCGCAAATTGCCGCGTTCATCCGGCTCTCTGTTCAGAAACATCCGGCAAAATTCTCATTCGTACCTGATTTAACGCATTGACATGAAAAAACATAAACAGCCAATTCACCCCAAAGTGCAGGCCTCCATTGAGGAATCAACCCTGATATCGGTTTCGATTGAAGACGATGAAACGCCTTTAACCTTCGGCGAACGGCTGGCCGATAAGGTTGCTGATTTTGGCGGGAGCTGGACGTTCATCATTATATTCGCCCTCATCATTTTTGGCTGGATTGTCCTGAACTCCTTTATTCTATACAAACAACCCTTCGACCCCTATCCATATATTCTGCTGAACCTGATGCTTTCCTGTCTGGCCGCCCTTCAGGCACCGGTGATCATGATGAGCCAGAACCGGCAGGAAACCAAGGACCGGCAACGCGCTCAGAACGACTATCTTGTGAACCTCAAAGCGGAAATTGAAGTACGTACCCTCAACGAAAAGCTGGAAGTCATGAGTCAGGTACTCGACGACATGAGGCAACAACAACAGGCGTTGCTTGACCGGCTTTAATGTTCTGTACTGTTACTGGTGATTCTGGTAGTTACTGATTGTTCTGGTAGTTACTGATTGTTCTGGTGGTTGCTGGTGGTTATAAATACCCTCCATCCTTTAGATTTTCCATTCATCACGATTTGGATCAGTCAATTTGGAAAAGCGTTCAATCATTTAGACATTTGTCTAAATATCTAATGAATCACGTATGAATGCACTCTTCAAAGCCCTGAACGACCCCACCCGACGGCAAATTCTTGACCTGCTGCGGGAAGGCGATCTGACGGCAGGAGACATTGCCGACCGCTTCGACATGACGAAGCCGAGCATCTCCCACCACCTCGATCTGCTCAAACAGGCGGGTTTAGTAGAAGCGACGAAGGAAGGGCAATTCATCCGCTACACCCTTAATACCACAGTGCTCGATGAGCTGCTCGGCTGGCTCATCGGTTTTAAGTCAACGCCAAACAAGTAACCAACAATACCATGAAAACAACTACCCGCTCACACGAATGGCTGATCCTGATCCTCATGGTCGCCCCGTTTATTTATCTTGGTACGCTTTACAATAACCTGCCTGAGCGTGTTCCCTTCCATTACAATGCCGAGGGCATCCCCGACGATTACGGCCCGAAATACGGCCTTGTGTTGCTGTTCGGCGGCATTACAGCCTTCCTCTATTTCCTGTTCCGCTACATTCCGGATATTGATCCGAAACAACAGCTTAACTCGTCAAATTACCGGAAACTGCGGATCGCCATTGCCGCTTGCTGGAGTCTGCTCCTGTTCCTGCTTTGGTACAACACAGCCAACGGCGCACAGTCGGATACCTTCCTGAGCTTTCTGCTGGCTTCGGTCGGGTTGATGATTGCCAGCATCGGCAACTTTATGTACAGCGTCCGCCCGAATTACTTTGTCGGTATCCGCACACCCTGGACGCTCAACAGCGAGTTCGTATGGCGCAAAACCCATCAGAAATCAGCCCCTTACTGGGTAGCGGGCGGGTTGCTTTGCGTGATGCTGGTATTTCTTGTACCAGGCGCCTGGAAAACAGCCGTTCTGCTCACAATCACCCTGGGCCTTGCATTCGGTTCGGCCCTGTACTCGTTCGTTCTTTATCGTCAGCAATCAACTAACCAGCAATAACATGAACTCACTCGCCATTACTGCCCTCGCTATCGTATTGTCTGTCGGCCGCGTTTCCGCACAGACGGCTTTCAGCCAAACCGTGCAGCAACCCCTCACTAACGTAACCCTGGAAGGAACACTGAGCCTCCCAGCCAATGCCTCGAAGCCGGTTCCGGCCGTGCTGATCATTGCAGGTTCTGGACCAACCGACCGCGACGGAAACAGTAAGCCCGCTATCAGCGGTGATTCCTACAAACTCCTGGCCGACAGCCTGAATGCCCGCGGCATTGCCGTGCTTCGCTACGATAAATTCGGGGCCGGAAAAAGCCGGCCGGCCGATATGAGTACATTTAAGGAAGCCAATCTGACCTTTGACAGTGCCATTCAGGATGCGGCCGGTTGGGTTAAGCAACTGAAAGCCGACAAACGCTTTTCGAAGATCATCATTGCCGGACACAGTGAGGGTTCACTGGTCGGTATGATAGCCGCCCAACAGACCAATGCCGACGGGTTTATTTCGATTGCCGGTCCGGGCCGAAATATTGCCGAGACCTTGAAGGAGCAGCTGAAAACACTGCCCGATGAGATGCGGCAAACGGCGTACAAAGACCTCGACTCGCTCCGGAGCGGGCAGTTTGTCAAAAAACCACCGGTCATGCTGATGAGCCTGTTCCGCCCGAGTGTGCAGCCTTACATGATTTCGTGGATGAAATATGATCCCGCCGTTGAAATTAATAAAATCAAGGCTCCGGTGCTGGTTATCCAGGGAAAACGGGATTTGCAGGTGCAGATGCTTGAGGCAGAAACCCTTACCACCGCCCGCCCGAACGCTAAAACCGCTTATTTTGACCGCATGACCCATATGCTCAAAGACACGGACAGCGACGATCAGGCGGCAAATATGAAGACCTATAAAGACCCGTCGCTGCCGCTGACAACGGGATTGGTGCCGTCGATTGCAGGGTTTATTAAAAGCTTGTGATGAGTGTTGCGGATTTGTAATCCGCAATCAGGTTGTTCCGGATATTAGCATCCGGAACAGCTTTTATTCACGGCCGCAAATACGCTTGTAGGAACAGAAGGCACAGGTTTTCAGATCGCTGGTCCGGACAAACGGTTGTTCAGGATCAAGAATTTTCTGAATCAGACCGGCCAGTACGGCTTCGGAGGCATGGACGTATGTCTCCGGTGTTTCGCCTTCCGAAAATCGGACCGTATTCGTTTTTAACGCGCCGTCTTTGTCGCGGAACGAGTAAAAACCGGCGGTTACCGGCAGGTTATCGCGGTTCAGGTCGCTTTTCAGATACAGGTACTTGTATAACCACAATTGCCGCGCCTTGCCCCAGTCCGAGCCGGTTTCAACGGGGAGTTTGTCAGCCGCCTGATCCATTGCCCGGTCGCCCGGCAGCTTAACGGTTCCTGTCTTGTAATCGACAATCCGGATCTGTCCGTTATACTTTTCAATGCGGTCAATCTTACCGGCTACCTTCACCCGGATCGGGCCGGACGGAAGCAGTACCTCAATCGTCGTTTCCAGTTTCTGCTCGGTGCCCAGTACCTCAAGACCAGTCAGTTCGGCCTGCCGCCGCTGAAAGTTCAGCATCAGTTCCTGCGCCGTCTGGTACATCAGCAGGTTCAGGCCCGATTCCATTACCCGCCCCCGCATCACGTCCTTGAAGGTAGTTTCAAGCACTTCCTGCACAATGTCTTCGGTCACCGGCTTGTTCAGCATCCGGAAATCCTTGTCCAGCGTCTCCAGGGCAAGGTGCAGCCAGCTACCGAATTCGGCAACCCCCATTTTTTCTTCCAGATCATCTTCCTCGCCTACCCCAACCACGCGGGCAAAATAGTATTTCAGCGTACAGTCGACAAACTGGTTCAGGGCCGTCGGGTAAAGCCCTTTTTCGGTAAGGTTATGCAGGAGCGACTCCATAACCTTACCCGTTTTGGCAATTTGCCAGTCGGTATTGATCGGTGGCCGGTCGTACGATTTCCCGATCCGGACAGCCGGATAGGTCAGCTTTATCTGCCCTGACTTCGGAATCAGTTCATACTCCAGCTGCCGGATGTAGCGGCTTCTTTCGCCCTTACCCATGCCATAGGCGTCGGGCGAGGTCGTGTAAAGCAGGGTAATGTCTTTGGCCCGTTGGAGCAACCGGTAAAAGTGGTAGGCCATCACGGCTTCCTGCTCCCGGTATGTCGGCAGTTTAATGTCCGGTGCCGTGCTGATATCAAACGGAATCAGCGAGTTCAGTTTACGGGTCTGCGGCAGAATCCCCTCGTTGGCCGACAGAATAATCACCCGGTCGAAATCAAGTCCCCGCGTTTCGAGCATACCCATCACCTGAATGTGGCTGTTGCCTTCGCTCGTAAACGGAATGGTGGTTTGCCGGATCAGTTCATAGAGAAATTGCCGGAAGCTGCGCAAGGTCACCTGCATGGCCCCTTCCTTCCCCTGTTCGCGTTCGAGCGTGGTTTCCAGCTGTTTCAGCAGCGTATAAAACAGGTACAGGTATTCAATCTCAATGGCATCCTGCGTTTCGCGGTACACCGCCCGGAGCTGGTCGATCAGGTCATAGAGCAGTTCGATTACCCGCCTCGGCTGATCGTTAGGCCAGCGGGTAAACAACACGGTCACCAGCGGATCGTGCTGCCCCAGCTCCAGCATTTCGGCTTCGGTCAGGTAGGCCCGCTGCTCCGACACAATTTTCTCAACGATCCACGAAAACAGGGGCTTCGGCAGTTCATTCACCTCGTCGGGCGACATTAACCCCCGAATCCGCTCATACTGCCGCACAAACGGATGATTCAGAATTTTGATGACATGCTTGTGGTGAAACTTCGGAATCCGCAGGTCACGCCCGTCGCGCGTCCGGAACTCGTGCACCGTCCGCTGCATTTCAAACAGCCCGTCAACCAGCGTAAACAGCAGTGAATTCCGGAGCGATAGGCCCATGGTCACGTTCAGGTCCTTCACCGATTCATCAAGGGCATACAGCACCGGCACCAACAACGTCTCATCGGCCAGCACAACCGCCGTTTTCGGGGAGTGAGCGGCGGGCATAGAGCCGGGGGTATAGGGCATAGGGCTAAGGGCATGGAGCGGAGAGTCCGGAGCGGAGGGCTTAGAGCCGGGGGCGTTGGGCGTTGGGCCTGGAGCCCTATGCTCTCTGCTCTCCGCCCCAAGCCCTTCGCTCTCCGCCCCCTGCCCTCCGCCCTTACACAATTCACCGGCGACCTTAGCCTGCATACTGGCCGTTGGCACACCGATAATCTGAACGTTTTTGGGCGTACCGAGCAGGTGATTACCGATCTGTTCGCGGTTGTCACGGGTAAAGAGCCAGCCGTTTTCGCGGTAACGCCGCAGGAACTCACCGGCTTCCTGCCCCCAATCGTTCATGTAGTACGCATCAGCGTCCCAGAACAACTCCGCCTTTTTGGCTTCAAGCAATACTTTTATGATATGTTCCTCCGCACGGCTCAGGGCATTGAACCCGACGAAATACAGCTTTTCGTAGGCCATATTATCGCGGATGAGGGTTTCAACCTGCTCGGCCAGCCGCCGGTAACCCATACCCCGATACACCAGCCCCTGCGCATCCAGCCGCGCATGCAGGGCCTGATAGGCGGCATACAGGTTCTCAAACAGCTGAAAATAGCGGGCCGTCCCCGTCGTCTCGGCTATGGAAGCACCCTCCGGAATACTGGCCTGCCAGCGCTCGAGGGCCTTAGCGGCCGTCAGGTAATCGAAAAGGTAAGACGGTTTTACCAGATACTGATCGATCCGGTCGAAGTCGGCGAGCAGCACCGACGCCCAGCCAATGAAGGGCTCAAAATCAAGGTGTTCGTCGATTTCGCGGAATACCTCGTACAAATCAAACAACAGGCTGACCGGGTCGATAAGCTGGACGCCGGCCGCCTGCATAATAAAATCGTCGATGGCCAGCGTATGGGGTGCCAGAAACGGGCGTTCACTTTGCGCGGCCAGGTACTCTAAAAAAACAGTCACCGCCCGTCGGGTCGGCAATATCACCCACACGTCATCCAGCCGCGGCCCGTGGTTCGCGTAGACAGTGCGGGCAGTTTGTTCAAGAAAATTCATTCAGTAAGGTTAGTGCATCCGGTCGCCCCGACCATCCGGCGTCGCCATGATACCGGCTTGCGGTCCGGGGATTTCGTTCCGGCGCTTTCGTACTACACCGGCGGGCCTGCAGGTTTCCGCCGGATCAATAAAATTACGATAATGACCGGCTTCCGGCACCATCAGGTATGGTAAAATAAATCAGGAACAATAAGAGCCCCCATTATTCCTAATCAAACAAATACCAGTCAACGCCGAAGGCAAAGGTGCGGCGCATGCCCAGGTAGTCGGCACCGACAAAGTACGTCGGCTGCAGCAGATCCTGATTGACGTGTGACATTTTCACAAACAACCGGGTCCGGTTAATCCGGAAGTTGGCAAACACGTCAGCCAGTACATAGCCTTCCACCCGCCGGTTATTCTGCAGGTAAAACTGCTGGGTCAGCGGCATGTAGTTATCCGCATAATAGGCTGATTTATAGTGCAGTTCTACGCCCGTCTGAATATATAACACCTTGGCAAACAGCAGGTCATAGCTCGCCCGCAGATTTACGAACAGCTTCGGCGCACGGAGAATATCGTTTCGCGACACAACGGTGTAATACCCCTGCGTCGATGCCTGAAATTTGCCGATGCTGACCTGTGCTCCCACGCCCGCGCGCAGAATACTGAACGCACTGCTCAGCTGTTTTGGCAATGCATTTTCGTCGAAATAGATGTAATTATTCAGCAAATAGTAGTCAAGCCCGGGCTGAAAGCGGATTTTCCGGTAGGCCAGGTTGAGTTTCCCATAAGCATGTTGTGTGCCCCGCAAGCCGAAATTAGTCGACCAGGTCAGGTTGTTGCTTTCAAAGCGCTGTTGCAGCAAAGTCGGCGACACGAAAATACTGCGGTAGCCGGCCGTAAAGAGTTTGGTTTCCAGCTGTCCTTCCAGCCGGATGTCCCGACCAATCAGGTACTCGCCTTCGACGGTCAGGCGCGAGAGGCTGTCCGGAAAGTAATAGCCCAGCCACAGGCCCAGAAACAGCTCATTGCGGTCGATCAGGCGGGTTGGATTGCGGTAGGTACCGGTAAACACCGAATCGCCCTTAACGGCCAGACGATTGTATTCGCCCGTCTGCGAATAAATCCGGTGGCGCATGTAAGCGCGGTAATTGAACGCCGATTTTCCGATCTGGTAAATGCCTTTCAGACCAACATTATTTTCCAGCAGCCGGTAGAAAATATCCTGATGGGTGGTAGCACTGTCGAGCTGAGCACGACGGGCCGCCGGAAACAAGGCAGGGACTACGGCCGGATAGTAGCTGGTCAGCGCCGAGTCTTTTGCCAGGGCCGTGTCATAAAAGGTATTGATCGTACGCTGATAATCCAGCCGGTGATAGACCTGCAGGCCCGGCGCCATGATGTACTGCTGGTACAGATGCCACATATTCCGGCGGTCAAAGCCTTTTGCATTGGTGAGTTTTGCCGATCCGTCAAAGGTGTAGCCCAGCAATTCGCCTCCGCTGCTGCGGAGCGGCAGCACGCCGCCCTGCTCTTCGATTTCATGATTCAGGTGGTTGAAGTGGGCCAGCAGGGTGTATTTGTCGTTTTTGGACCGGTAGCTTGTCTGTCCGACGAAGGCCCAGCCCTGCGCCAGGAAGCTCGACGGATCCACAGTCTGGTTTACGCCGAACTGCTTCCGCGACGTGACCCGCTGCACCTGAAAACCGGCATTCCAGCGGGCGTTGATGTTCTGGCTGAAATCGAAGTTCAGTACGTTCTGGTTGCGGCCTCCCAGCACAAAGTACATCCGCGTGAACGGCGATTTAGTATCGTAATACTTTACCTGCATTGTCTGGAACGCATAGGGCGCATAGGCGTAAAAGCCATTCTGAGCCCCTATTTGCTGCTGTTCTTCGTAAAAGACCGGGCGCAGGGCAGTGCCGAGGTTGCCTAAATCCTGATACAGGTTCTGGTTGCGGTTAACAAAATTGTACTGGTGATGGCCGGCCAGCGCAGTATCAATCAGGTAAAGGGTCTTCCGGTTGTTAAAGATGTCGGTTTCCAGAAAGTAGCGGGTCGTTTTAGGCCCGTAAATCACCTTCGTCGAATCGTCGATGCCGCCGCGGCCGCCGGATTTGGATCCGGAGATACCCGTCTGGGATTGTGTGCCGGTGAAGCCCGGAAAACCGGTACCGTTTCCGTTGCCGATCCGGCCACCCGTAATCTGGGCGTGGACCTGACCCGTCAACGCAATGAGAAGATATAGGAATACCCACGACAGCGTACGCGGCCTTACTGACGTACGGATCGTGGGTATGATTGAGCGTAGTGTATTAGTACTAATCGGAATGTTCATCGGCGCAAAGTTAACCCAAAAACGCCGGATGCTGCTTTTATGTTGGCGGCTTAACTTTTTTTATGGCAAAGTTTGCCGTGCCCTGGCACTGGTTTCAGCTGATCAGCCACGCCACCAGCATTGATGTAACGGTTGCCACATCCATCTTCTCCCGCAAAAACTGCTTGGCTTTAACGAGCTGGTTCTTTACCGTATTTTTAGAAATGTTGAGCATTTCGGCAATTTCCTGATAAGACATCCCTTCTTCGACCGTCATCTTCAGAATCTGCCGGCGTTTAACCGACAATGACCCGACGGCCGTCTGCAGGTGCTGAAGCCGGGTTTCCAGGATCTCAGCGTCCTCTTCGCGGGCATTAGTCATCCGCTCCATGTACTGCTGCTTCAGCCACTCGTTTTTCTCCATCTTCTTCAGATAGTCGAAGGCCATGTTGCGCATGCAGGTAAACAGATACGAATTAAAGTTCAGCTCCGGATTGATCTGCGACCGGCGCTCCCATAATTTAATGAAGACTTCATGCACCATATTTTCGGCTTCTTCTTCATCTTTCAGAATGGATGTGCAGAATTTTAATGCAGGGGTACGGTAGTGATTGTACAGTTTAGCAAACGCTACCTGATCTCCCTGAATAACGTCGCGTAAAATTTGTTCATGTAACAAGGCCATGGTAAAGGGTGTTGTTTAACGCTCAACTATTTATAAAAAATTATTGTCAAAATCCTATTTGATAAACGCCGTTCTGAATCTGCAATCTGTTTATGATCAATCCGTTTGCTTATCTGGTACTATAATTGATTACTGAACTATGTATGTAAGAAGAATAGCGGCGGAACTCTCAAAACAACCCTTTCCACAAAAATTTTCCCGCCTGATGTGAACTTGTGTAGCTAAACTACGCTAAAATAAGCAATCAGAAGGCCGCAAATTGCGTAATTATACCCTCATTTTGCGCAAACACACAAAAGTTCATAATCTGGTCATGTTTCCCTGTCTGATTTTATCAAAACATTAATTTTCAACGGTTAAAATTCAGGAATGTGTCATAAAAACGCATTCCGGCCGGCGGAAAAATACCGCCCGCCCTCCTGTCACAATAGCCTTCCGGTTAGTGAACGCCGTATACTAGGTGATTTCTGACGATTGGCAACGGCATGGTTATACCTTATACTATATGGCGCAACGCCGGCAACTGGCTTATATCCTTTTGCACAATCCTTATTTTACAGGGATGCCACCCGCAGAAGCGGCAGGAGCAGCCGTATGTTGACAGGGCTTTCTGGCAGGAAGACCATAAACCCTATCCAGTCAGTACGGACGCCGCCGACAACGACGTGCGCAGTATTGCCGTCGGGCCTGATCAGACAGTCTGGATCGCTACGGCCACCGGCATTTTCCGGAAACGACAAGACGCCTCCGTCTGGGAACCTGTTCTGACTGCTGACCACAAAGGTCCGGCCTTCTCGGTGGGTATCGACAAGGCGGGTACGGTATGGCTGGGTACGTGGCAGGGGTTGTTCCGGTATGCCGACAACCACCCGGAAACCGTTGACGGAACAAGCGGGCCTGTCACGGCCGTCAGTCCGGCCCCCGAAGGCACCTACGCCCTTGGCCCGCAGGGCATCTGGCTGGTCACGAACGGGCAGGTTATCAAGAAAGGTTATGCCATTCCGCGCTCGGTACGGAATGCCCTGCCGGATGGGCAGGGCGGCATCTGGATCGCCAGCGATGTGGGCCTCTACCACTGTACGCCTAAAAACGTCGATATCTATCAATCCACGAAGCATTTACTGAGCGCTTACGTAAAGGGGCTGGCCTACGATGGTAAGCAACAACTCTGGGCAGCTGGTCTGGGCGGCGTTTCGCAGCTGGCGAACCACCGCAAAACCGGCACGTTGACGCCCGACGACGGCCTGCCTACCATCTACGCCACCTGTGTTGAACGCGCCCCAGACAGTACTATGTGGGTCGGCACCGAACAGGGTGTCGTCCGCTTCCGGCCCGATGGCACGCACTCGCTGCTGTTCAGCCAGCGCTGGCTGCTCGATGACCGGATAGCTGACATTGCCTTTGATAAAGCCGGTACGGCGTGGATCGCCACCCCGAAGGGCGTTAGCGCGATCCGCAAACGGTCGATGACGCTGGCGCAGAAAAGTGATTATTTCTACGATGTGTTGATGAAACGGCATATCCGGGAACCGTGGATTGCCGGTCAGTGCCGGTTACCGGTGGCAGGCGACGCCTCTGCCTGGGAGCCGGAAGACGATGACAACGACGGCGAATATACCGGCAACTACCTCGCGATGGAAGCGTTCCGGTATGCGGCCACCAAAAGCCCCGATGCTAAAGCCAAAGCGGCTAAGGCGTTCCGGTTTCTGCGGTTGTTGCAGGAAGTAACGGGAACCGACGGCTTTTTTGCCCGTACCATCGTACCCGCCAACTGGGATAAGTCCCTGCTTCACGACGTCAACCGTGCCTACACCGGTCGTGAGCTGGCCGCTGAACTCGCCAAAGAACCCCGTTTCAAACCGGTGCAGGTTCGCTGGCAGCCCTCTAAAGACGGGAAATGGCTCTGGAAAGGCGATACGAGCAGCGATGAAATGTGCGGCCACATGTTCGGCTACTTTTTTTATTACGAGCTGGTCGCCGACGAAGCCGAAAAACAGCTGGTCCGGACCCACATCCGCCACATTGTTGACCACCTGATCAAGCACAACTTCAATCTGGTAGACGTTGACGGGAAGCCTACCCGCTGGGGTGTCTGGTCGCCGGAGCAGCTGAACCACGATCCGGAGTGGGCGCCCGACCGCAGCCAGAACTCCATGGAAATGCTGACGTTCCTGAAACTGGCCTATCATGTTACGAAAGATGCCAAATACCAGCAGCAGTACCTCCGTCTGATCCAAAAAGAAGGCTATCTCGACAACATGGCTAACCTTCCGAATCAGAATCCGGCGTGGTTTATCTACTTCGACGTGGTCTTGCAGGCCTACTGTTACCCCATTCTGCTGGCCTGTGAGAAAGATCCGACACTGCTGGCCTTTTACCAGAACCACATGGACAGCTGGTTCGACCGTCGCCGGAACGATCATAATCCGCTGATTAATTTTCTGTACAACTACGCCCGCAACAAACAGGAAGAACTGGCAACCTCCATCGCTTTCTTTGAAAATACGCCCCTCGACCTGATTGACTGGCCGATTGACCATACAAAACGGGAAGACATCCGGATTGTCCGCAAGCCTGTGCTTGATGATGTACAGGTCAGTGAGCTACAGCCGCCTGCCTTACGCCTCGCCATTCGCTGGGATAAGAACCCCTGGACAGCCACCGGCGGCGACCCGCACCGCGAACGGGAACCGGTTTTCTGGCTCCTGCCCTACTGGATGGGGCGGTATCTGGGCAGCATTAATGGATGAGCATCCAGTATCAAAAACGTCTAAAACACTAAGCATATGAAACCCTCGCTTCTTCTTTTCGCCCTTTGGATCGGGCTGATGACTTCGGTGGTGGCTCAGCCGGCGCCGACCTATGCCGAAAAGCTCGGCTGGCCCAAAGGCTCGAAAGTCATTATCCTGCATGTGGACGATGCGGGCATGTTTTACTCGGCCAATCAGGGTACGCTGAAAGCCATGGAGCAGGGAACAGCTTCGTCGTGCAGCATCATGATGCCTTGTGCATGGGCAGCCAGCTTTACCAAATATGCGATTAACCACCCGACCCTGGACGTTGGTATTCACCTGACCCTTACGTCGGAGTGGAAAGACTACCGGTGGGAGCCTTTGTCGGGCAGTAAGCAGGTGCCAGGCCTGACCGACCCCGAGGGCGCCATGTGGCCCGAAGTGGCGGATGTGGTACAACATGCCAGCCCCGATGAAGTAGAGCGGGAAATCAGGGCGCAGCTCGACCGCGCGATCCGGATGGGACTCAAACCAACCCACATGGATTCGCACATGGGCACACTCTTTGCCAGCCCCGGTTTTCTGGAACGCTACATTAAAGTGGGAGCAGAATACCGGATTCCGGTCATGTTTCCCGGCGGCAACAACAAGCTGCTGATTGAGTGTCAGAACTACCCGATCATAAAAAAACTGAAGGCCGAAGGAAAGTGGAAGGAAGGCATGACCCTGCCCACACCGGCCATTGTACAACAGGCTAAATCGGTCGGCGAAACCATCTGGAAAGCCGGCCTGCCGGTCCTCGATGACCTGCACACCATCAGTGGCGACTGGAAACCCGAAACCGGCGGCGAGGTAACACCCGAAGCTTGGGGCAAGTACAAAGTACAGCAGTTTAAAGACGCCTTTAAACGCATGGAACCGGGGGTTACGATGTTTATTGTGCACTGCAACGACCAGAACGAAACCTTTAAATACATCAGCTCGTCGGGCGGCACCCGCTACGCCGATATGCTGTCGATGATGGACCCCGAACTCAAGGCATACATCAAAAAAGAAGGCATTATCCTGACCACCTGGCGCGAATTGATGGAACGCCGGTCAAAGGTGAAATAGGGTTCCGATTGGATTTAATTCCGGGCGACCACGTGAACACCCATCAGATTACGTCGACCAGTACCGACGTTCGATTGGCTGTAATTTTGGGCGACCACGTGAACACCCGTCAGATTACATCGACCGGTAACGGCTTTCGATTGGATTTAATTCTGGGCGACCACGTGGGGTCGCCCCTACATGATATGAAAAAAATTACATTTCTCTTCCTCTTTTTAACTTTCCGGTTGCAGGCACAGCCGGTTGTTCGCGGGCAGCTGATTTTTCCCGGACAATCGCAGCACGTGCATGGCAGCAGTCTGGTCGCTCTGCCGAACGGCGATATGCTGGCCTGCTGGTTTCAGGGCAGCGGCGAACGAACTGCCGACGATGTCAGGATCATGGGCGCTCGCCTGCGCAAGGGTTCGGCCGGCTGGAGTACGCCGTTCCTGATGGCCGACACTCCTTATCTGCCCGACTGCAACCCGGTCCTGTTCCTGAATCATCAGGGTAAACTGTTTCTGGTCTGGATTGCGGTGCAGGCCAACCAGTGGGAACAATCCATCCTTCGGGTACGGACGTCCACTGACTACGCCAACGCAGGCGCGCCGGTCTGGAGCTGGCAGGACAATATTCTGCTGAAGCCCGACAAGCGGTTTGCGGAAGAGGTCGAAAAGCGGCTGCACGAATTGCCGGATCAGCATCACGGCTGGGCGGGTTATGCCCCGAAATACGATGACCTGATCATGGCGGCCAGTAAAGACCAGACTAAACGCAGCATTGGCTGGATGACCCGTATTAAACCCCTGCTGCTACCCAATAACCGCATTGTGTTGCCACTGTATTCAGACGGCTACAACTTTTCGCTGATGGCCGTTTCGGACGACGATGGTACGTCATGGCACCCCAGCCTGCCGGTTGTGGGGCGCGGCCCGATTCAACCCGCCCTGGCCCGCCGCAAAGACGGAACGCTGGTAGCCCTGATGCGGGATAGCGGCGACGATCCGCCGCGCGTACACATCAGCGAATCAACAGATAACGGGGAAAGCTGGACGGCGACCCGGAAAACAGACATTCCCAACACAGCCAGTGTGGAGCTGCTCGCGCTGAAAGACGGCAAATGGGCGTTTCTGGGCAATGACCTTGACGATGGGCGGTATCGGCTCAGCCTGTTTATGTCGGACGATGAAGGCAAGACCTGGAAGTGGAAAACCAAACTGGAAGATACACCGCCGGGCAAAGGCGGGTATTCCTACCCCTGCCTCATCCAGACTGCCGACGGGCTGCTGCACATGACCTACTCGCATCACGAAGGCGATCACCAGAAATCCATCAATTACATGGTCGTTGATCCGGCCAAACTGATTAAGTAATAACACCCTCATACTATGCATACAACCCATTATCCGGCGCTTATGGCGGGCGCACTGCTTTACCTGAGCACGCACCTTACCGCTTTTGCGCAACAACCGGTTTACCAGGACAAACCTTATTTACAGGACTTCAGCGTTAAGTATTACAGTGATAAACAGCGGCTGGAGCAGGTCTTTACCGACCGGAACGGCAACATCAAAATCATGTCGAAAGACGGCATGCTGCATCCCTACGACGGTCAGTTTCTGTACCCCGGTAAACTGTCGGCCGACGGATCATACAGAACACTGAAGAACAAAAAGATCAGTGCGCTGGCCTTGTACGACCAGCAAATAGTTTATCTCGATGATCAGGCCGTACTGAGCAATGCCTGGGCGGGCAGCCTCTACTGCAAACACGAATTACCGACCGCCACCAAAGCCGTCGGGGGGCGACAGTTTGCCTTTCTGATCACTGACGGCAAGGCGCTGCATCTGGTTAAGGACTCTAAAACGCTCTGGAAAGGGCAATTGCCCGGCGATGACGTGGTAGACATCCGGTTTCAGGAGGCCGCCAATACGTTCCGGGTACTGGGCAAAAACGGGCTGTATACCTTCAGTCCGGCGGCCAATACCCTATCAAAAGACATTACCGGCACCGGCTTCACCGCCTTTGCCCTGACGCAAAAGGGAACACAGGCGGTTATCGGTACCACAGACGGATACCTGACCGTCGATCTGACTACAAAAAAGCAACTTGGTACCATCCAGCGCCGGGTGCCGGTGCCGCAGATTACGGCGGTTGAGGAGGTGGACGGACGGCTTTGGTTCGGCACGACAAAGGGCGCATTTGCCCTCCGCCCCGACGGTAAATACGACTACTATAACGGCGAACGCTGGCTGCCGGGCGATGAGGTGGTTTCGGTTGCGCAGGGGCCTAAAAACTCGGTACTGATTCTGACCAGATCGGGCTTAGGACAGATTTGCTTTAAGCCGATGACCTTGCAGGACAAAGCCGGCTTTTACGAAGAACAGGTGCGCAGCCGCCACATCCGGAACGGGTTCAACGCCTCCCTCGACGGGATGGAAAAAGGAAACATCAGCACCGGCTACATGAGCGATTCGGATAACGACGGCCTGTGGACATCCATGTACCTGGCCGGCGAAGCCTTCCGCTATGCCGCTACCAAAGACAAGGAAGCGTTACAGAATGTCCGCGAATCGCTGGACGCCATGGACCGGCTGTATACCGTCAATCCGGTGCCGGGCTTCCCGTCGCGGTCGTTTGAACGGAGCGGTTTCGGCAAACACCTGTCAGACCCGGAGCGCTGGCAGCACGCCCCCGATCCGGAGTGGGACTGGAAATCGACAACCAGCAGCGATGAAGTGATTGGCCATATTTTTGCGTTTGGCGTCATTGCCGAGATTGTTGAGGACAAGGCCCTGAAAAAACAGTCGGTTGCGCTGATTGACACGCTGATGAGCCACATCATCAAAAACGACATGTACCTTATCGACTTCGACGGTAAGCCAACGATGTGGGGAAAATGGAATCCGGCTTACGTGAACAATTTCCCGATCAATGTCGGCGACAGGAAGCTGAACTCCTCCAACATTGTGGCCATGCTGCAAACGGCTTACCATTTCACGAAGAAGGAAAAATATAAGCAAAAGGCTCTTGAGCTGATGACAAAATACGGCTACCTCGAAAACCTGATGCGGCCCATGCGCCAGATCGGTCAGGCCCCGGACAATGCCGATGCCCATGCCAAAAACATGTCGGAAAGCTGGAATCACTCGGACGATGAGATGTATTTTGTCGGCTACTGGGGCCTGTACCGCTATGCGTTTACGGACGAACTGAAAGCGAAATACAAACAGGCGATCCTGGACCACTGGCAGGCCGAACGCCCTGAAAAGGAAGGTGCCTGGAACATGTTCACCGCCCTGACCGGCACTAAGGACTTTGACTTACCGGAAGCGGTCTGGTACCTGAAGGAGCACCCGCTCGACCTGATTGACTGGGCCATTATGAACAGCCACCGGAAAGACATTGACCGGTTGCCGGAGAACTTCCGCGACCAGACAACGAAAGAGGTGCTGCCCCCTGACGAGCGGCCGGTTCAGCGCCACAACGCCAATATGTTCAGCCTTGACCGCACCCGCAACGGTAATTCGGAGCACAGCGCGGGCGATATCTGGCTGCTTCCTTATTGGATGGGTCGTTATCTGGGCGTCATCAGTGCACCGGTTTCCGCCCCCCCCAGCCCGATCAGCCGGAAATAATGGCAATCATCCAATGTCCCGTAGGGACACAACAGCGCAGCGTCGGTAGCTGTCGGTAGAAAATACGTTTACAATTACAATCCATTGTCCCGTCAGGGACATAACAGCGCAGCGTCGGTAGATGTCGGCGTCGGTAGAAAATACGTTTACAATTACAATCCATTGTCCCATAGGGACATAACAGCGTAGCGTCGGTAGAAAAAACCATTGACACCCATCCATTCTGCCCTGTAGGGGCAGCACAAGCCGACGCCTGTTTCGTACCTACGGCACGATGAATATTATGGATCCGTTGTTTTGTATTCTACCGACAGCTACCGACACCTACCGACGCTCCACTGTTGCGTCCCTACGGGACAATGGATGATTGCCGTGATCGGGTGCGACCGACGTTCCGCTGTTGTGTCCCTACGGGACAATGGATGGCAATTACCTTTTCTCAGGCTTTATGAAACAATTTCTTTACCTCCTTCTGCTGATTGCCGCCCTGCCCCTGGCCGCGCAGCAACCGGTCTATCAGGATGTGCCGTACTGTCAGGACATCAGCGTGAAGCACTACCTGCCTGATACAACGAACCGCCTTATGGCCGTTTTGCGTGACCGTAATGGCGTCATTCAGATATTGTCGGAAAAGGGGCTGCTGCGACCACAGGGCGGTCAGTTCCAGTACCCCGGCACACTCCGGCCGGATCAGGGCTACATCCCGATGCGCGACCGGCATGTATCGGCAATGATCCTGCACCAGCATCAGTTTGTGTATCTGGATGATCAGGCGGTACTGAGCAATGCCTGGGCCGGTAAACTGTACCTGACCCATGGGCTGCCTAAAGCACACCTGTTCGCCGGCGGACAGGCAGGGACATGGCTGGTCTCCGACGGCAAAACCATCAATCTGCTGAGCGAAGGGCAGACAGCCTGGTCAGGCAGCTTGCCGGATGATGACCTGAAAGCCATCCGGTATGATGCGGTGCGTAACCGGTTCTGGCTGCTCGGCACACAGACGCTGAGTTACCTGGGGCTGGCCGATAATCAGCTGAAAACCGTACTCCGGATGCCTGCGCTGACGTGCTTCGATCTCGCCGATAACACCCTGTACCTCGGCACCCGCAGCGGTTATCTGACCGTTGATGCCGTTCAGGGAAAACAAACCGGTACGCTCAATGCCAGCCTCCCCTGCCCCGAACTTACAGCCATTGCGGTTGTCCACGGCAATCTCTGGTTCGGGTCGCCGATGGGCGCGTTTATGCGCCGGTCCGACGGTAAATTCAACTATTATTTCGGGGAACGCTGGCTACCGGGCAATCAGGTCGTACACCTTGCTGCGGGAGAAGGCCGGAATGTGCTGATTCTGACAACAAAAGGGCTGGGCGAAATACAGTTCAAGGCCATGACGCTACAGGATAAGGCGATGGTCTACGAGCAGCAGGTCCGCCAGCGGCATCTCCGCTACGGGTTTAACTGCGATGTGGTTACGCTAAAACACGGTGACCTGTCAACGGCCGAAATGGGTCAGCGCGACAGCGACAACCTCTGGACATCCATGTATCTGGTCAGTCAGTTGTACCGCTACAAAGTCACAGGCGACACGGAGGCCCTACAAAACTGCATGGAATCCTTCGACGCCATGGAACGGCTCTTTACCATCACCGGCATGCCCGGCTACTTTGCCCGCGGGTTTGAGCGGAAAGGCTACCACAAATTCAAGGCGCAGGACGGCAGGCTGACCAACGGCTGGATAATGGCCAAAGACCCCGAATGGAACTGGCGCGGTACGACCAGCAGTGACCAGACCGTCGGTCAGTTTTTTGCCCTCACGCAGCTGGCCGACAATCTGACCGGCGACGTGCGGCAACGCGCCATTACCCTGATCGATAAGCTGATGACCAACATCATCAACAATGACTGGTACCTGCTCGATTTTGACGGCAAACCTACGCTCTGGGGCAAGTGGAATCCGGCTTATGTCAACAGCTTTGCCCTCAACATCGGCGACCGGAAGATTATGTCGTCGAACCTGATTGCGTTTTTACAGGCGGCTTATCATTTCACGAAAAAGCCGGTATATAAGGATAAAGCGCTGGAAATGATGACCCGATACAGCTACCTCGACAACCTGATGCGGCCGATGAAAACCATCGGGCAGGCCCCCGCCAATGCCGGTGAGCTGGCCAAATCACTGTCTGAAGACTGGAACCACTCCGACGACGAAATGTATTTTCTGGCCTATAACAGCCTCTACCAGTATGCCTTCGATACCCGCCTGAAAGCTAAATTTCTGGAAGCAATCAAGGATCACTGGGACATTGAACGCCCCGAGCGCGACGGCCTCTGGAACCTGTGCTACGCTGCAACCGGTGCCAAAGCCTTTGACCTGCCCGAAACGGTTTGGTACCTGAAGGAGTTCCCGCTGGATATGGTCGAATGGCAGGTTAAAAACAGCCACCGCAAAGACCTAACGTTTGTGCCGGACAATTTCCGGGGACAGACCACCACCGAAGTCCTCCCCCCCGACGAACGGCCTGAACTGAAACACAACCGCAACCAATTCAAACTCGACCGGAACGAAAACGGGGTAAGTGAGCTGAGCGCGGGCGACTCGTTTCTGCTGCCTTACTGGATGGGGCGGTTTCTGGGGGTCATCAGCGGACCCAAAAAATAGCAGCTCATGCAAACCGGAACCCGTTTACGAACGCTTTGCACTACCCTGTGCCTCCTGATACTGAATCAGATAATGGTAATGGGCCAGACACTGGACCTGAGTCAGGCGAGGATTGTCTCTCTGGTGCCGGATAAGACCGAATTGCGCCGGAGTCTGGATGTGTTGCAGGAAGAAATCGAAAAACGAAGCAACATCCGGTTGCCGGTTGTTGACCGGTATACCCCTGACCAGCAGCCCGTAATCGGCTTAGCCCTCACGGCTTCGCTGGCTCAACTCCCGCAGGCAGTTCAGGCCGCAGTCCGGAAACTGCCTGCGACCCGATCCGAAGGCTTCCGGCTCATCAGTTTTCCTGACCGCAAACTGGTGCTGGTTGTCGGGCATGACGCGCGCGGGTTGCTGTATGGCATCGGCCGGCTGCTCCGCAAACTGGACATGCGACCCGGCCGGATTCAGCTGACCGCCCCCCTGTCGCTGGCCAGCTCACCGCGTTACCCGATTCGCGGTCATCAGCTGGGCTATCGCCCCAAAACCAACGCTTATGACGCTTTTTCGGTCGCCCGGTTCGATCAATATATCCGCGACATGGCCCTTTTCGGCGCCAACAGCGTTGAGATCGTTCCGCCCCGTACCGACGATGATGCCAGCAGTGTACACATGCAGCTGCCGGCCATCCGGATGATCGGCGAACAATCCCGGATTTGTCAGGAATACGGTCTCGACGTCTGGATGTGGTACCCCAACATGGGCCTGAACTACACCCATCCCGATTCGGTCCGGCGCGAACTGGCCGAGCGTGAAGCCGTGTTTGCGGCCGTTCCAAAACTTGATGCCCTGTTCGTCCCCGGCGGCGATCCCGGCGATCTGGAACCCGATGTGCTGTTCCGCTGGCTGGGTCAGGTAGCGGCGGTGTTGCATAAACACCATCCAAAGGCTAAAATCTGGGTTTCCCCGCAGGTTTTTAAACCCCGCCAGTCGTGGTTCGATGCTTTTTACCGCAACATCAACAAAGGTTATCCGTGGCTGGGTGGCGTCGTGTTCGGTCCCTGGGTGAAAACGCCCGTTGAAGCGATCCGGAAGCAACTTAAGCCCGGCATCCCGATCCGGCATTATCCCGACATTACCCACAGCCTCAGCAGTCAGTACCCTGTCCCGGACTGGGACCTTGCCTATGCCATGACTTTGGGCCGCGAATGCATCAACCCGCGGCCAACAGACCAGAAGCTGATTCACAATGCGTTTGACCAGTTTGGGGCGGGCAGCATCAGCTACTCCGAAGGGACCAACGACGATGTCAACAAGTTTGTCTGGAGCGATCAGGACTGGAATCCGGAAACGCCCGTGATTGAAACCCTGCGCGATTATGCCCGGTTGTTCATCGGCCCCGACTATACCGAAGGCGTTGCGCAGGGCCTGCTGGCGCTCGAACGCAACTGGCAGGGTCCGCTGGCGGTCAATCCGCACGTCGAACGCACGCTAATGCAGTGGCAGACCCTTGAAAAAGGGGCACCGGCATCGGTCGCACAGAACTTCCGGTTTCAGATGCCGCTGCTGCGCGCTTACTATGACGCCTATGTCCCGCGGCGGCTGATCCGGGAAACGGAGGCGGAAGCCAGTGCGTACCGGCAGCTGGAAGCCGCTGCCGGAGGTCATTCGCAGGAAGCGATCCGGATGGCCCGGCAACTACTGCTGACCCCGCGACAGGAACCCGTCAGCCCTGACCTGCGCACCCGCTGCGTTGCGCTGGCTGACTCGCTGTTCAGCAGTATCGGGGCCCAGCTGACCATGAAAAAGCACAATGCGTCTGACGGGCGTGGCAACTTTCTGGACAACATTGACATTCCGTTGAACGATGCCCCCTGGCTGCTTGATCAGCTGGCACGCATCGAAAAACTACCTACGGAGAACGAGCGATTGACAGCGATTCAGGGCGTTTTGCACCGGACCGATCCGGGACCGGGCGGCTTTTATGATCATTTCGGATCGGTTGAAAGCCGGAAGCGGGTGGTATCGGCGAAACGGTGGGCCGACGATCCGGGCGGCCTGATCACACCTGCCCTTGGGTTTGGCGTAGGGTTGCACGGCGACGAGTGGGTACATGAAATCAGGGCTACGGGTTTCGAAGGACAGGCCACGCCGATGGCCTGGATGAGTCAGGTAAATACGCTGTACGATCAGCCGCTTCAGATCGACTACACCGACCTCGACCCCGACGCTACCTACCGCCTTCGGGTGGCCTATACCGGTGCCTTCCGTTCCCGAATGAAGCTCATGGCCGACAACCGGCTCATTCACGATTTTATCCAGACCGGCGAACAGCCCATTTACGAGTTCCGGTTGCCCAAACCGATTCACGCTGACGGCAAAATCCGGTTTACCTGGACGTGTGGTGAGGGCGGACGCGGGGCGCAAGTGACTGAACTCTGGCTTATCCGTGAACAATGAAAGAGTTTTTTTTACCACATAGGAATCAAAAGAGAACTGTATTTCTTTAATCCCTATGCCTCCATGTGGTAAATCACTCATAGCTAACTCGTTAACAATGAAAAAATTCATTTACATTCTGACTCTCAGCATCGCTCCGTTTGTAGCCACGGCGCAGAAAAACGTCAGTACGGTCAGGATCGGCATCTGTGCAGACGTGCACCTGCCAACGATGCACGATGCGGAGTACCGTATCACAACATTTATCGACAGCATGAAGGTAGCCAAACCCGATTTCCTGCTCGATCTGGGCGATTTCGCTACACCGGCTCCGAAATATGCGCCCTACTTTGCGATCTGGAATAGTCATCCCGGCCCGAAGTATCACGTTATCGGCAACCACGAGATGGATGGCGGTTATAGCCTGCAACAGGCCCTGGCCTACCGCAATATGCCGTCGTCGTACTACTCGTTCCGGCGCAACGGCTTTCACTTTATCGTGCTCGACGGCAATGACAAAAAATCACCCGAACTCAAAGGCTATCAGGAACATATCGGCACGCCGCAACTCGACTGGCTGAAAGCGGAATTGTCCAACGCCGCTGACCCTATCGTTATTTTCTCGCATCAGGGACTGGGCAAAGACGGTGTCGACAATGCCGCCGACATCCGGGCAATCCTGGAGGCGCACAATAAACAGGCGAAACGGGCGAAAATCCTGGTCAATTTCTACGGCCATATCCACTACGACCGCGCCGACAACATCAACGGCATCTGGTATGTCTGCATTAACTCGATGTCGTATAAATGGATGGGCGAAGAATACGGCCACATCCGCTATAGTCCCGAAGTCGACAAGGAATACAAATGGATTAAGTACACCGCGCCGTACAAGGAGCCGCTGTTTACCGTGGTCGAGATCTCAACAGCGGGGACGATCCACATTGCCGGGAAAAAGACCGAATGGGTTGGCCCCTCGCCCTGGGAGCTGCGTTATCCGGAAACCGACAAGGCGTATATCAAACCCGAAATCACCGAACGGACGCTGCGGTTTAAGCGGATCAAGT
Source organism: uncultured Arsenicibacter sp. (assembly GCF_945952095.1). Taxonomy (GTDB): domain Bacteria; phylum Bacteroidota; class Bacteroidia; order Cytophagales; family Spirosomataceae; genus Arsenicibacter. The sequence continues at coordinate 23,622 of NZ_CAMFHL010000028.1, forward strand.
AACAAAAAGGGGTGGCACGAATTGGAATCGTGCCACCCCTTTTAACAAAATCGTGATTCGTAAATCCCTACACCCGCAGGAATACCTTTTTCTTAAACATAAAATACAGAAAAGCCCATTTAACGGCCAGAAACGCCAGTACACCGGCCACCGCCTTCACCGGTTCGTTGCTGATAAAGCCGAGGATGCCATCAAAAAGCGCCCGGGTAGTGTAGCCAAAATCAATGAAGCTCTCCGACATGTAGATCATGATTGAGTTCATGCCAATGACGGTAAAGAAAAACGTCCAGCCCGTAACCCCTTTTACATCAATGATCCAGTAGAAAATAGCCAGCAGCAGCAGGCTCAGGCCACCGGTAACGAGCATAAATGAGCTGGTCCAGAGGTTTTTGTTGATCGGGAAGAACACGCCCCAGATCATTCCGATGAGCAGACAGATAAAGCCGGCAAAAATCAGTTGTACGGTCTTTTGCTGCTGACTCAGCGTCCGGCCGTCGGTGCGCAGCAGGTTACCGGCAAAAATGCCCAGCAAAGCATTGCAGATAGCCGGCATGGTCGACATCAGGCCTTCAGGGTCGTGCACATCCTTGTAGAGGTGGCCCGGTACCAGCAGCCGGTCTACGTAACCGGCAAAACTACACTCCATCGTTAATACGCCCGCCCCGCAACCTGGCACCGGCATAAATGTCATCAGCAGCCAGTAGCCGACCAGCAGGCCGCCAAACCAGCCATACTGCGCCTTCTGGCCTGAATAGATGTAAATCAGCTGGGCAAACATACCCGCCAGACCAATCCGGCCCAGTACGCTCGGGAAACGGGTGTCGGCCAGTGATTTGGCCAGGATGCCGTTGTTGTAAATAATACCTAACAACACCAGCAACAGGCCCCGTGTGATGACCTTGCGCGCCAGTTCCCCCCTGGACGCGCCCTTTTCCAGGCGGCTACCGATTGAAAAAGGCGTCGATACCCCGGCCATGAAGATGAACAGCGGGAAGATCAGGTCGTAGGGCGCAAAACCGTTCCAGTCGGGATGATGAAACTGTTCGGCCAGAAAAATAGCCCATGCCGCGCCGGTTGTTTTCGCCAGCACATGGAAAATTTCCTCCCCGCCCATGATCCAGAACATGTCGAATCCGCGCAGGGTGTCCAGTGATAAAAGCCGTTTGACCGGCGCCGGCTGGGCCACCGATGCTTCCGGGGCCTGTACGGTAGTTGTTTCGTGCATATGTAGGTTAAGTTTACTTTTTCAAGGCTTCTTCGACCGCATTGCCTACATTACCGCTTGGCGGTAAGAGGTGCAGCAGGGCCGCAATCGTCGGCGCAATATCCGAAATGGTGGTCCGGCGCAGGGTTTCTCCTTTATTTACCCCCCAGCCGTACAGCAGAAACGGCACCTGCGTATCGTAGTTATAGGGTGATCCGTGGTTGGTACCGGTAGCACCGCCCGGGAACCAGCCCGGCTGAGTCACCAGCTGAAGATCGCCGCTGCGCTTCGGGTTCAGGTTGTTTTTGTACAGTGACTGCAAATGATCCGGCAAAGTCGACGTGGCCATGCTCCGCAGGTTGATTACATCGGCAATACCCGGCAACGGCAGCAGTGCTTCACGAACAACGGCATGTACGGCATCTACCGATACATTCTTTGCCCGAAGGGCTTTCTGATCTAAATATATCTGAAAGTTTTCACTTGCCAGCAGAAAATCATTTGGTCCGAACGCATCCGTCATGGCTTTTTTCACGGCGGCAGCAATCTGCCGTTCGTTGAGCAGACCGGCGGGTAGTTTATGCTGCTGCCAGAAACCCGGCACGTCCATTACCCCGTGATCGGCGGTCAGGAAAACGGTGTAGTTGCCCTTGCCCACCCAGCCGTCGAGGAAAGTCAGCATATCGGCAAATTCGAGGTCGAGGCGCAGGTAAATGTCTTCCTGCTCCACTGAATTCGGCCCGAAGGCGTGGCCGATGCGGTCGGGCGTTGAAAAGCTGACGGCCAGAAAATCGGTGAACGCGCCCCGCCCCATGTTCTCACCCTTGATGGCCGCGATGGCCATATCCTTGGTCATGGTGTTTCCCCAGGGCGTCGACAGCACCGTACCGTACGCATCTCCCGCGATCCCGGCCAGTTCGTAAGGGAATACGGGTTTGGTCGCGCCGGGCAGCTTGCTTTCGTACGGCTGGTCGTCGGCTGTACTCTCGGTATACTGGTCGATAGGCAGCATGGTCTGCCAGCCGCGTTTGGCATAGGTCGACGGCAGTTTCTGTGCGTTCAGGTCTTTGGCCCACTGCGGCAGGTCGTTCATGTAAAACGTACTCGTTACCCAGTTGCCGGTTTTCGAATCAAACCAGTAGGCTCCGTTGGCGGTATGCCCGGCCGGCAGGATTGACCCGCGGTCTTTGATAGCGACGCCGATTGTCTTCGACCGGAAGCTGTTCGCAATCTGCAACTGATCGGTAATGGTGCTGGTCAGCAGGTTTTTGGGCGACATTTTGCCTACGCCGCCGTTGGTGCTGCCTACGGTTTTAACGGTACTGTCTTCCACGCAGTAAACGCCTTTCCGCGCAATCGGGTCGTACCACTCGTTGCCGACAATGCCATTAATAGCCGGAATGGAGCCGGTATATACGGCCGCATGCCCGGCGGCAGTCACCGTCAGCGCATAGGGATAGTGGTTGTTGCGGCAGTTGAACCCTTCGTTCAGCATCCGCTTGAAACCGCCGACGCTGTATTTATCGTAAAACCGGTAAAAATAGTCGTATCGCATCTGATCGACGACAATCCCAACGACCAGTTTAGGCCGCTGTAGCGTAGCATTAACCCCGTTTGCCCGTTTCGGCAACGGCTGCGCCAGCAACAGGGTACTACTTTGAACAAGAAAACAGATTGCGTATATAAACCGCTGCATATAAAGATATTGATCCAAAAAGAGTATTGGTTTACCACATAGCCTCATAGTACACATGAGACAAAAAACTATGTTTACTTATGTGGCTATGTGGTAAACAAAGTAAATACAACCGGAAAAATTACTTCTTCCGGGCTTTGTATTCCTTAAACCGGCGGTTGTATTCCTCCATCTGCTGCTCGTTAAACCGCTTTTTGTATTCGGCAGGGAGTTCAAGGCGTTCGGGGGCCAGTGCCGGTGCCTGATCGACCAGCGTGTTCTGCCCTTTGGCATTTTTAGTCAGGTCAAATGAATCGTACAGCTGACCGGTAACCGTATACGAACGATACGCCAGCTTACCGGCATCGACCGAAATAATCTGGTACAGCTGCGTGTTCGAGGCCGCGCGGTCCATCCAGTTCTGCAAGCCAATGTCGTACATTTTCGGCCCGCTGACCGAAACCACATAAATCGGTCCGTCAGGGCGTTTGCGGCTCGTACCCAGCGGCATGTTCAGCCCGCGGCCATAGGTATGGTCGTGCCCCTGCAACACCAGATCGACATTGTATTTCTTGTAGATCGGCTCCATCCGTGCCCGCCACTCATCGTTGTCCCGTCCGCTTTTCGTCGAATAAATCGGGTGGTGATGCACCACAATCGTCCAGCGGTTCGGGTTGTTGGTCAGGACGTTGGTTACCCATTTTGCCTGTTCATCCAGCACGGTGGAGTCGAGCAACGCCCCCTGCGAATCGAGCGAAATAAAGCGCGTACCCTGATAATCGAAGAAATAGGCCGTTTCTTTCAGGCGTTCGGGGCCGTTCTCGGGCAACACAAACGAAGGTCGCCAGTGGTACGACACCCGCCGTTTGCCGTCGGGTGCCTGGAAGTACTCGTGGTTGCCGGGTGTTGCCAGGGTCGGCACCATGCCGTTAATCCAGCCACCCGCCTCAAACCATTCGCCCCATTGCCAGTCGGCGTTGGAGGTCGTAATCAGGTCACCCGCATGGATCATGAGGTTGGCTTTGGGCAAGGTCGAGTAGGCCCCGCGAATGGCCCGTGACCACAGCGACCGGATATCGTTCTGGGCATCGCCGAAGTAGTAGAATGAAAAAGGTGCCTGACCGTCGGCCGCCGTCGTAAACGGGAACCATTCGCTCCAGGTTGTGCCGTCGCCGACGCGATAGCTGTACTGTGTCAGCGGTTTCAGATTCCGGAAATGGACGGAATGATAAAGCACCGTTTTCCCGTCGATTTTCACCCGTTCGGTTGTGCCGGGCACGAGCGTGGCACTATTCACAAAATCCGGCGACGGATCGGCTTCGGCAATAGCCCCGACCGCTTTGGTCACGGTAGAGTCGGTACGCCAGTTGACCGACTGCGAGGTGGCCGGATTGTCCTGCCAACCCAGAATCAGCCGGTCGGGATAGGCCGTTGGCACATACGGTTTGTGGGTCTGCGCCATCAGGCCGGCCGGAATGAGAAAAGCAGCAATTAGTTGAGCAAAGACGGTTTTAACGGTCATAACTATGTACATTGGGTCTGCGCCGGTCCGCTATTTGTGCGGAGCATTCTTCAGATTTGGTTTTGCCCGCCAGCTGGCCTCCGGCCCGAAGCGGGTGTGATAGTGCTTGGTATCTAATTGTTCGTAAGGCGGATACCGGTAAATAATCCGGTTGGTGATCAGAAATAAGGTGCCTGCCACCGCCGCAATACCCACAATTATCTTCCAGTTTATACGATATAAAGCCTCAATACGGCTCCCCGTACTGATTACTAAATTGTTATCGTTCTGCCGCGGTGCCAGCAACACCAGAACCGTCGCGAGGGCAGCATTCACAAAAATGACCCATTCGGTCAGCAGGCGGCTGGGGTGCCAGCCTACGAGCGCCCGTTCAAAATCGCCGATAACCATAACCCAGATCAGGATCAGGAAAACGAGTTGCCCCCTGCCCAGCCAAGTCGGCGGAATCAGGGCGACCGGTTCCTGCCTGTGCCGCCGGACAACCAGTACAAACACAGCTGCCAGGATAATCCAGCTTACATTATACCAGGTTTCGGGCGTGAATGATAACCCCGCCCCCCCTGGCAAACGCCCGATATAGGGCATATCCCAATGCGCCGGCACAGTTTCGGTGGCTCCGTCTGCCAGGATAATTGTTTCGGTCCAGGCACCGGATTTCAGCTGTTCGCCCCACTCCTTTACGTTTTTGACCACATTCAGGTACGGCACGGTGAACAACACAAAAAAAGCAGCGACCGCCAATGTCCATTTCCGGCTGATGTTCCCTGTTTCCTCATCCGTTGGCCTGACCGGCAGCTTAACCGCCAGTACCCCGAGCGCAATGGCAATGCCAAGGCCGTTGACAAACCCATAGGTCTGCTCCAGAAAACTGTGCCAGTTCTGATCCTGCCAATGTGCCCAGACGGCTATCGACTCCTGATAGGCCTTACTGCCGGGAACCAAGCCCCTGGCGGTCAGAATCCGTGGATTTCCCAGAGCCATCATCAGTTGTTTGATCCATTGCACGCCCGAAAAACCAAGTCCGCCGATGGTGCCGCTCAACAGCGCCGCCTTGATGACTGCCGTATGCTGATGCCGGTACATCCAGAACATCAGGCCGCCGAACACACCCGTGATACCGGCCCAGTCGTCGCCGCGCGGCGGGGTCATCCGCAGCCCGCCGATCTCGGTAAAAAAGATACTGCCCAATACCGGAAACAGCAGAAAGCTGAGCAGCCAGCCTGAAGCCATGCACACAATCAGGGAGGCCCCGTTCCGGAAGCGGCCGAAGCAGGCGAAATAGGCTGTGATGCCCAGGACCATGCCGACAAACCAGCCGACGTGCTGCGGATAGTCGCCGAACCATTGCGGCCAGTTATTCAGGAAATTATCGGCGGTGAACTTCAGTCCGCCGGTTTCCGGATCAATATAGGCCGGATCACCTAACAAATAGCTCAGCGACGACGTCAGGGCGTCGGTAAGACCTGCCTGGTGCAACAGCAACTGACATCCATAACCAACCACGGCTCCTGCGGCCATCATCACTGGCAGATAGCCGGTGTTTCGCTCCCTGCGCTCCCATAAGTCATAGATACCGGCCCCCAGCAAGGCAAAAAACGCCGCCAGGTAATCAGCATCGAACCAGTACAGCGGACTTTTGTGCCGCCCCCAGGTATGGTCGAACGATATATGCTCCTGCATGGCCGCCGCAACCGGATCTTCAATCCGGTCCTGCAAAAACCAGGCGGCAAACACAAACAGAACCGGCGTAAAGAGACGGGTCAGGTCATCGCGGGACATGGCTGCCGGCATAGCCGTTCCGGCACCGCCCAGGGCCGCCCACAAAAAACCGATATAAAACAAGGCAATGTACCCGTACCACTGCGATGCCAGGTGGCCGCTTTCGGTAAAGGAGATGACCTGCATATACGAAACCGAACCGCCGAACCCCCAGCCAATGGCCCCGAAAAAGCCGAAATAGAGCACCCGTTCGCGCCAGTCGGGGCGGCCGGATGCCAGGCAAACGGTCAATGCCGCCAGGCAACCGGCAAACATGGCCCCGTATTCATGCCCGAAATCCCCGCGAATCCCCCAGCCAACGGACAACGACAGGGCGGTCAGCACTATGGTCGTCCATCGCCAGGCAGGATACCGTGACCTGACCGGCGATACACGGGTAGTAAGCTCCGAAACATTCATTACCTAAACGTTATAGAAAAGAGGAAGAAAACTGCATGCCGGCTTACCCGTCAGACCACGGGGAACGACGTAGTATCAGCAACGACCGATTCCCCCTGCGAGGCCCGCAGGATGTGCATATCGTCGCGTAACCGCTGCCCGAATAAAGCAATATCCGAACTGTGCACGACAAGGTTTACCCCCTCCTGCATCCATCTGATCTGCCGTTCGGGAGCGAGCGAAAAGTGTATACCCACAGCCAGTCCGTATTTACGGGAGGTCCGGATAATGTACCGGACTGCCTCTTCAAACACCGGATGATCATACTGTTCCGGCAACCCGAGGCTGATCGACAAATCGTGCGGCCCGATAAACACGCCGTCAAGTCCCTCAACGCTCAGCAGGTCATCGAGCCGTTCGATGGCCGGGACACTTTCGATATTGGCAATGCACAGCTGATCCGCATTGTAGCCCGAAATATAGGTTGCCAGTTCGTCGGGCATTGGTTCGTGTCCGTACAGGTATTTTGTGAGCAGTTCGCCTTTGAGCGGCCGGTACTTGGTCGCTCCCACCAGCTCTTTTACCTGGTCAACCGTTTCGAGGTATGGGGCAACCACTCCGACGGCTCCCCCATCAATAGCCTGACATGCCAGAAACGGGTCCGGCTTTGGAATCCGGACGATGGGTGTAATGTCCATCGCTTTGAATGCCTGACACAATTGGGTTAACTCCACACGGCCCAGCGGGATATGTTCGGTGTCAAGGAAGACAAAATCAAGCCCTGCACGCCGTGCTACAGCCGGCCACATCGGTGCCGGTGACGTAATGCAGGTTCCATACACCGGTTTCCCCGATTTTATCTTTTCCAGTAACGACATGTTCTGGTCATTTTTCATGCGTACACCTCATTTAACGTGGTTGAGTATCAGCCTGCCGCGATAGGACTGCCGTTTTGGTTTCGCTAATAGTACGGTATGCTGTCAGCGAAAGGCTACTTCTAAAAGTGAATTATCGGTGGATTTTAATAGTCTGAAAAAAGATTTGCGGCGTATATCGTAATACCACGAAGACATTTCCGGTTCGAACCACGAAGGCGGGAAGAAACGAAGGAGCACGAAGTTTTCTGTTTTAAACCACGAAGACGGGAAGATGCGAAGGAGCACGAAGTTTTTTGTTTTAAACCACGAAGGCGGGAAGGGACGAAGGAGCACGAAGTTTTTTGTTTTAAACCACGAAGGCGGGAAGAGACGAAGGAGCACGAAGAGTGTTAATTGATCCTGTACTAAAAATCTTTGTGCTGCTTTGGTTCTTAGTGGCTTTGTGGTAAACCTTCGGTGCACAAACGCAAAAAGTAGTTAACTCAGACCGGTTGCCGGCCTTTTAGGAACATAACATACACAATAACCCCCTATACCCTTGAAAACCCTTCCGATCATAGACCTGCTGGTCATTCTTGCCTACCTGGTCGCCATGGTTGCCGTCGGTGCGTATTTTTCCCGTAAAAACAAAAATGCCGATCAGTTTACGACGGCGTCGGGCAAGATTCCCGGCTGGGCCATCGGCTTATCGATTTACGCTACCTTTCTGAGCAGCAACACGTTTCTGGGCGTACCGGGCAAGGCATTCGGCGGTAACTGGAATTCATTTGTGTTTAGTTTGTCGATGCCGCTGGCGGCCTGGGTAGCCACGCGCTATTTCATTCCGTTCTACCGCAACACCGGCGAGGTCTCGGCCTATACCCACCTCGAACACCGCTTCGGAGCGTGGGCCCGGACGTATGCCGTGGTTTGTTTCCTGCTCACGCAGCTGGCCCGGATGGGATCGATTTTTTTCGGCATTGCGCTGAGTTTACAGGCCCTGACAGGCTACCCGATGGCTACGATCATGGTCGTTGTCGGGCTTTGCATTATCCTCTATACGGTGATGGGCGGCATGGAAGCGGTCATCTGGACGGAAGTGGTTCAGGGGGTTATTAAAACCGGCGGGGCCTTGCTTATTCTGTGGCTGGTCGTGGACGGGCTAGACGGCGGGGCCGGCAAAATCATCGAAATCGGTAAGGCAGAAGACAAATTCAGCCTCGGCAGCTTCTCGCCGGATTTTACGCAGGCTACGTTCTGGGTCGTGCTGCTGTACGGGTTCTTCATGAACCTCAACAACTTCGGGATGGACCAGAATTACATTCAGCGTTACCATACCACCTCGTCAATTAAGGAGGCGGCAAGTTCGGTCTGGCTGTGTGTGTACCTCTATATTCCGGCCTCGCTGATGTTTTTCGTGATCGGTTCGGCGCTATATGCCTACTACCAAAGCAATCCGGAACTGATGGATGCGGTCCGGATGCAGGTGGCCGGCGAAAAACTGCCGAACGGCACCCCGGACGCCATCCGGCAACTGGCCGCCACCCTCAAACCAGCTGATTTCGGCGACAAGGTTATGCCGCATTTTATGGTTACAAAAGTACCGGCGGGCATGGTCGGTCTGATTGTCGCCGCCATCATGTCGGCCGCGATGAGTACCATCAGCTCGGGCATGAATGCGTCCGCGACGGTCTTCTCACTCGACATTTACCAGCGGTACATTGATCCGGATATGTCCGAGAAAAAATCGCTCCGGCTGCTCTACATTGCCACCACCGGTTTCGGGCTGCTGGGCATGATTACCGGCATCGCCATGATCGGGGTAAAAAGCGTACTGGATGTCTGGTGGATGCTGTCGGGCATTTTTGCGGGCGGCATGCTTGGTCTGTTCCTGTTGGGGATGATCTCGAAAAATACCCGTAACACCGAAGCGCTGACCGCCACCCTCATCGGGATTCTGGTCATTGTCTGGATGACGTTTTCCACGCAGTTGCCCGACGAGTATGCGGCCCTGCGGAACCCCCTTCACCAGAACATGATCATGGTGGTGGGTACGCTGACGATCTTCCTGACGGGGCTTCTGCTGACCAGACTAAAAGCTAAATCAACCGCCCGTCCCGTCGAGGAAGTGCACTGACCCCACCCTAACCCTCCCCTGAATTCAGGGGAGGGAACTTACCTTAGCCGGTCACTAAACATTCATCATCACTAAAGGTCGTACGGCGGCCAGACTACATTCCCCGCCTTTCACCGCGCGACAGCCGCTCTTTCACTCATTCACTCATTCACTCTATCGCTCTTTATATATGCGTCCGATTGTACAGATATCACTTGATTTAACCAACATTGATGAAGCCCTGGAAACAGCGGCGATGGCCCTGCGGGCCGGTGTCGACTGGCTTGAGGCCGGAACCCCGCTCATTCTGGCGGAAGGCCTGCATGGTGTCCGGAAACTGCGGGAAGCCTTTCCGGGTATTCCGATAGTTGCCGACCTGAAAACCATGGATGGCGGCTACCTTGAGGCCGAAATGATGGCCAAAGCCGGCGCTACCCACGTGGTCGTTATGGCCCGCGCCCACGCCGAAACGATTAAGTGTGTCGTTCAGGCCGGCCGCGATTTCGGCGTCAAGGTCATGGGCGATAACATGGTATGCCCCGACATGGTAGCCGGCGCTAAGTGGCTCGAAGACCTCGGGTGTGACTACATCGTGCACCACATCGGCTACGACGAACGCCGCGGCATTGCTGCGCAGGGCCTCCGGATGCCAAGTCCGATGGACCAGCTCCGGGAGGTGGTCGAAGCGGTCAGTATTCCGGTACAGGCTGTCGGTGGTCTGTCGCTCGAACAGGCGATCCGCTGTCCTGAATACGGTGCCCCGCTCGTGGTACTGGGTGCTCCCCTGACCATTGATGCCGACGCGTTCAAAACGGCCGACGGCGACCTCGAACACTCCCTCCGGATGATCTGCGACGCCGTTCATGCATACGGGGATTAAAGAGCGAAAGTGATAAAGAGTGAGAGCGCGATTTCGCTTTCTCTCTTTAATTCTTTGCCGCACAGCGGTCACTCTTTCATTCTTTCGCTCTTTACCGCATAGCGGTCACTCTTTCACTCTTTCGCTCTTTCACTCTTTACCGCATAGCGGTCACTCTTTAACATATATGCTTGCAGTAGTTAATTATGCGCCGGAGCGCGGCAGCGTCGAGCTCCGGGATATTCCGAAACCAACCATCGGCGACGATGACGTGTTATTACAGGTTGCTAACGTAGGCGTCTGTGGCAGTGACCTGCACCAATGGACGGCCGACCACAGCTGGCCGGTTAACTATCCGGTCGTGCTGGGCCATGAGTTCGGCGGCCACATTGTCGAAGTCGGCAGCCGGGTCACGGGCTGGCGGGAAGGCGACCGTGTCGTCAGCGAGACTGCCGCGATTGTCGACCTCAACAACCCCATGACCCGCCAGGGCATGTACAACCTCGACCCCACCCGCAAAGGCTTCGGCTACGGCGTGAACGGAGCGATGACTGAATTTGTCCGCGTACCGGCCCGCTGCCTGCATGCGGTTCCAGCTCAGCTTCCGTTCGAAGAAGCCTGCCTAACGGAGCCGTGCTGCGTGGCCTATAATGCCGTGGTTGGTAACAGCCGCATCCGGCCGGGCGACCGCGTAATCGTACTCGGTCCAGGCACAATCGGTATCCTTTGTGCGGCCGTGGCGCGGCTTTGCGGAGCTGAAGTAGCCATCGTCGGCCTCGAAAACGACCGGCAGCGGCTGGCCATCGCCGAAAAACACTATGGGTGTACCGGTATCATCGGCGACGCAACCGCCTGGGCGCTGGAACGCGACGGCCTTGGGGCTGACTGCATCATCGACGCTGCCGGTGCCAGTGCTACCCTGCGCATCGCGGTGCAGCTGGTCCGTCCGAACGGCCACATTACCAAAGTCGGCTGGGGCCCGCAACCACTGAATTTTTCGCTCGACCCGCTGGTACAGAAAAACGTAACCCTGCAAGGCAGTTTCAGCCACAACTGGCCGATCTGGGAGCGGGTCATCGCTTTGCTGGCGAGCGGTCAGCTCAATGTCAAACCCATTATTGGCGGCGTCTGGTCAACGGCCGACTGGCACGAAGCCTTTGACAAAATGCACCACGGCGACGTCGTTAAAAGCGTTCTCCGGCCGGGAGTTTAACGTTTTTTGTTTTTGTCATCCCGATCGCAGGAGGGATCTCGTCACGCTTAACAGCCAGAGATCCCTCCTGCGGTCGGGATGACAAAAATAGTACCCAGAAAAACATGCGTTTAGCAAATAAAGTCATTATCGTTACCGGCAGCTGCACGGGGATCGGCAAGGCCATTGCGCGCCGGTGCGTAGCCGAAGGGGCGCGCGTGGTCATTCACGGGCTCGACCAGCAGGAGGCCGGCGAAGCACTCGTTGCGGAACTGGGGGCCGGCAATGCGGTGCTGCATCTGGAAGACATTACGGCTGACGGTGCCCCGCTGCGGCTGGTACAACGCGCTCTTGATGCGTTCGGTCAGCTCGACGGCATCGTGAACAATGCAGCCATGATCGCGACCAGCAACATTCATACAACCTCACTGGCCTTCTTCCGGACTGTGCTGGAGGTTAATACGCTGGCGCCGTTTGCTTTAATTCAGGCCGCGCTACCCCATCTGACCCGCACGCAGGGAGCCATACTCAATATCGGCTCGGCCAATGCCTGGTGCGGCGAACCCGACCTGGTGCCCTACAGTGCCTCGAAGGGTGCACTGATGACCCTGACCCGCAACCTGGGCGACACACTTCACCGCGAAAATCGCGTGCGCGTGAATCAGGTGAATCCGGGCTGGGTATTAACTGAGAAAGAACTGGCTCAGAAACGTGATCAGGGACTGGCCGACGGCTGGCACCATGAACTGCCCCGCACGCTGGCACCCGCCGGCCGGATTCTGAAGCCCGAAGAAATTGCCGCTGCCGCCATTTACTGGCTAGCCGACGAAAGCGGGCCCATCAGCGGGCAGGTGGTTGACCTGGAGCAATATCCGCTCATCGGCCGGAACCCTCCTAAAGACGCCGACGCACTGCCAGGTCTTAAAGAGTGAAAGAGCGGCCGCTTTGCGGCGAAAGAGCGAAAGAGTGATACGGTAACCACCAGAACAACCCAGTAACCACCAGAACAACTCAGAACTATCAGAACAACCCAGCATCCAGTAACCAAAAAAAATAATGCCTAAACTAGCCGCCTTCCCGAAAGCCTTTATGCACGCCTTGTGCAAAGACGGGACCATGACCGTTTCCGAATGGATTGAACTTGCCGTACAACTGGATATCGACGGACTTGAGTGGTATGCCGGCTTCCTCGAAATGGCCGACGAAGCCAACTGGCCTAAATTCCGGCAACAGGTCGAAGCACACGGCAAGGTGATTCCGATGCTCTGCTGCTCACCCGACTTCACGCACCCCGACCCGGATTTCCGCGCTAATGAGATTGCTAAACAAAAGCGCTGGATCGACATGACGCAGGTGCTTGGCGGGTCGTACTGCCGCGTTTTGTCGGGGCAGCGGCGGCCGGAAATATCCATCGAAGAAGGAATCCGGCTGGCAGCCGAATGCATCGAAGCCTGTCTGCCCTACGCACAGGAGCGCGGCATTACGCTGATCATTGAAAACCATTATAAAGACGACTTCTGGGAGTATCCGGAATTTGCGCAGAAAATGGATGTGTTCTGCCAGCTCGTCGACCGGATTCACCACCCGAACTTCGGTGTGAATTATGATCCGAGCAATACCTTTCTGGCAGGCGAAGAACCCCTCGAACTGCTCAAACGGGTGTCAGACCGTGTGGTGACCATGCATGCCAGTGACCGCTATCTGCTCGAAGGCACCATCGAAGACCTGCGGCGGGAAGAAGGCGGGGTAGCCGGGTATGCCAAACGCCTCAGCCACGGCGAAATCGGCAAGGGCCTGAATGACTATGACGCAATCTTTACCGAGCTTAAACGCGTAGGCTTCGACAGCTGGATCAGCATCGAAGACGGCGTTGACGGCATGGATCAGCTGGCAAGAAGTGTCGCTTTTCTCCGAAAAAAAATGGATCAGTACTGGTCTTAATAAAAAGAGGCGGCTGTTAACAGCCGCCTCTTTTTATTAAGACTTACCCGTTTTACAGATTCGTTATAAATCAGGGCATGACACATATGCTCCTCATCTTTCGTTGCACCATTCAGGCCATCCTTCTTAATGCGTAATTAATCTGCTACTGGTTATCTCCCCCATTTTGGGTGATTCTCCGAACAGCCTTTTTGTATTAAAACAATATTGAAGGGGCATACACCGTAAATTTGATATTTATTGAATGGTATCTAAATATACTTAAACGGGATACTAATATATTGTTCGCTTTTGCCTATCTAATACTTACCATATATTATTTTGACCTCCTCACAATATCAATACCTAAATCTGGCATATAGCCCAGAATCGCCAAATAAGCCGAAAAAAGTATACTCTAATTTTTTTCTAATGTATTTATTGGGTAGAATGGTAAATTTTTAAGAACTTCGTATGTTAAAAATTGTTTAATCAAACTTTATCGATTAACTAAAAGCAAACTTATGTCTAAGTTTTTACGAAGTTTTATCGTACTGTTTGCACTTCTCTGGACAAGCAATCTGGTGCTTGCTCAGTCAGTTGTCAAAGGGACTATCACCTCGAAAGAGGATGGGACTACGTTGCCAGGCGTCAGCCTCCTGGTAAAAGGGACTACCGTAGGTACTGTTACAGACAAGGATGGTAAATTTTCCATCTCAGTAAACAGCAATTCAGCTGTGCTTGTGATCAGCTCAATTGGTTTTATGAAAACCGAAGTTCCGGTTAACGGCAAATCGCAGCTTAACATTACGCTGGAATCTGATTCCCAGTTACTGAACGAAGTCGTTATTGTGGGGTATGGTACGACGAATAAAGCCACTCACGTTGGTTCATCGGCGTCAGTTTCTTCATTAGATATCTCAAAAAGAGCACAGGCGAACCCGCTTAACGCACTGGTAGGTGCTGCTCCTGGTATCCAGACAACCAATGCGGGTGGTGCTCCGGGCTCGGCTCCGGCTATCCGTATCCGTGGGTTTGGCTCACTTTCTGCTTCTAACTCAGCACTGTATGTTGTTGACGGCGTACCTTTCGACGCATCAACTGTAAGCCTTAACCCTGATGATATTGAAAACATTTCAGTTCTGAAGGATGCATCTACAACAGCAATCTACGGTTCACGTGGTGCTAACGGTGTTATCCTGATTACGACGAAAAAAGGTAAGGAAGGCCGCAGCAACTTTACCGTTAACGCTTCTGCCGGTGCGATCTCACGTGGTTTGCCGGAATACGAAACGGTTAGCGCACAGCAGTACTATCCGCTGATGTGGGAAGCCTACCGGAACAACCTGGTTTATGGTGCGTCAAAAATCCCGCTTGCTGATGCAGGTGGTATTGCGTCTGGTCTGACAACCACTTACGGTGGCAGAACCTATAACGGTATTGCTGACCTGTTAGGCTACAATCCGTTCAACGTAGCTAAAAACCAGATTGTTGATGCAAACGGTGTACTGAACCCGAATGCTCAGCTGCTGTACGCAGATGACCTGAACTGGGCAAAAGCCATTCAGCGTGGTGGCCAGAACCGTCAGAACTATTCAATCAACTATGACGGTGGTACAGCGAAAACGGCCCACTTTGCGTCTTTCGGTTATACGAAAGAGCAAGGTTACCTGTTAAAATCAGATCTGGAGCGTTTCACCGGCCGTGTCAGCGTTGATCAGCAAGCGACAAAATGGCTGAAAACAGGGCTGAACCTGAGCGGTAGCTATAGCCGGTCAAACCTTGATGCCGGTTCAGATGGCGGTACATCGTTCATCAACCCGTTCTATTTCTCGCGTTTCGCCGGTCCGATTTATCCGGTTTACAAGCACGATCCGACTACCGGCGCGTTTGTTCTGGATGCTAACGGCAACAAAATCTACGACCAGGGCGATTCACGCCCTTACTCAAGCGGCCGTCATGCGGTTTGGGAAAACGAACTGAACGACCGTAAGCAAATCCGTGGTACAATCGGTGCCCGTACCTATGCGACCGTTACGATCCTGCCAGGCCTGAAAGCGACAACAAACCTGAGCTTTGACTTACAGGATACTCATTACCGGACGTATGATAACCCGACACTGGGTGATGGTGCTCCGGCCGGCCGTGCGTATCACTACCTGTACCGGACAACCAGCTCTACATTCAACCAGTTGCTGGAGTATGATAAGACAATCGGCAAACACCACTTCAATATCTTAGGTGGTCACGAAAACTACTTCTATTCATATAACTATGAAGTAGGTGCCCGTTCAGGTATTATCGTTGACGGTATCACTGAACTGCCAAACTTCGCAACAGTACTGAACGTATCGTCTTACGAAGACAATCACCGGATTGAAAGCTTCTTCAGCCGTGCCAGCTACGATTACGACAAGAAGTATATCATCAACGCGTCAATCCGCCGCGACGGTAACTCACGTTTCTCACCAGGTGTCCGCTGGGCAAACTTCTGGTCACTGGGTGGTGCCTACAACATCGAGCGTGAAGAGTTCTTCAATGTACCGGCTGTTGACCTCCTGAAAGTACGTGCATCATACGGTGTTGTGGGTAACGACGGTGGTTTAGGGTACTATCCTTATCAGGCCCTGTACACGTTAGGCCGTAACAACAACGCTGAGCCAGGCTTTACGCAGGCAACGATTGCCAACGAGGCGCTGACATGGGAAACAGCGAAAAACTTTGATGCAGGTGTTGATTTCAGCCTGTATAAAGGACGGATTAATGGTAGCGTGGAGTACTTCAACCGTGCCACAACCGGTCTGATCTTCAGTGTTCCGCTGGCTCTGGCTAACGGTGGCACCACAGGCGGTGGTTTCTCGGTGAACAAAAACATTGGTAACCTCTACAACCGTGGTATCGAAGTACAGATCACCGGTGATATTGTTAAGCGCGGCGACTTCACGTACTCGGCAACCCTGAACTGGACAACGTTCAAGAACCAGATCACTAAAATGCCGGATACGCAGCAGCTGATTCAGTCAGGTACAAAAGCATACAGCGTAGGTCACTCGATTTATGACTTCTACCTGCGTGAGTTCTACGGTGTAGATGCCGAGACAGGTACTGCCCTGTACCGCACAAACGCGATGACAACGAATGCGCGTGTAATTGGTACCGATACCGTAACTACTGTTATTGCGGAAGCAAACTACCGGTATACCGGTCAGTCGTCGATTCCTAAGTTCTACGGCTCAATGAACCACAACCTGTCATACAAAAACTTCACACTTGGTATCCAGTTCACGTACCAGGTAGGCGGCAAGATCTATGACAGCGCCTATGGTTCGCTGATGCACGGTGGTACGTACGGGACAGCCATGCACGTAGATGCCCTGAACCGCTGGCAGAAGCCGGGCGATGTAGCCTCTGTTCCGCGCCTTGATGCCGGTAACGTAACGAACCTTGCCGGTGGCAGCACACGCTGGCTGACGGATGCCTCGTACTTCCAGTTCACAAACGTTAACTTATCATACCGCATGCCGGCTTCGGTGTTAGGTGCTATCGGCGCTAAAGAAGCAAGTGTATATGTTACAGGTGATAACCTCGCGCTGTTCTCTGCCCGTCGCGGTATGAACGTAACCGGTTCATTCAACGGTACAGTAGATAACACGTACAACTTCAACCGTGTACTGTCAATCGGTGCCAGATTGCGTTTCTAATTCGATTCATTTCATACAGACTATTCAAATGAAAAGTATCATAAAGAAAGGGATTGTTGGCTTACTGGCCGTGATGTCCCTGACCGCTTGCGAAAATGATTATCTGGAGACCAAACCGACCGACCAGGTGGCAACGGCTGATGCCTTCAGCACCACCAAAAATGCATGGGCGGCCCTGAATGGTATCCACCGGATTATGTATTCGCAGATTTTCTCGACTCAGGCACAGGGTGGCCAGTCAGGAAACATGCTGTACATGGATATTATCGGGGAAGACCTTGTGTTCCCGAACGTATCAAACTCGTGGTTACGGAACGACTACCAGTGGATCGCTCACCGCGACCCGAACAGCTCGAGCGTATTCTACAACTATACGTTCTACTACGTGATTATCGGTAATGCCAACATGATCATTGCCAATATCGACAAGGCTACCGGTAACGAGGCAGACAAGAAAGCCATCAAAGCCGAAGCATTAACGTACCGTGGCTGGGCTTACTTCCAGATGGTGCAGCTGTATGGCGAGCGTTTTGCCGCCGGTGCAGCCAACAGTGGCTTAGCCGTTCCGCTTATTCTGGAACCAGGCACTACATCGAAAGCACGGAACACTGTGGCTGAGGTATACACGCAGATCAATAAAGACCTGACCGACGCGATTTCACTCTTCGCAGGCTATACGCGTCTGGATAAGTCACACTTTGACATCAGTGTTGCTAAAGGCATCAAGGCCCGTGTGGCCCTGACGCAGCAGGATTATGCTACTGCCGCTACTCTGGCGAAAGAAGCACGGACCAACTTTACGCTGATGACAAACGACGAGTACATGGGTGGTTTCAACAACTACTCGAACAAAGAATGGATGTGGTCATCGCGCATTGTAGCCGATCAGACCAACTACTTCTATTCGTTCTTCGCGTACATGTCGAACAACTATAACTCGACAGCAATCCGGTCAACGCCGAAGGTAATGTACTCTGTGTTGTATGATAAAATTACAACTACGGACGTACGGAAAAAACTGTGGGATCCGACCGGTAAAAACACAACCGATTTTCCGCTGCCAGGGTCTACATTCCAGCGTTATGCTTACCATCCGAAGAAATTCCGTGTGGCTGACCTGAACCTGTCCATCGGTGATGTTCCGTACATGCGTGCCGCTGAAATGTACCTGATCGAAGCTGAAGCCCTGGCACGTTCAGGCAATAACGCCGGTGCACAGGATGCTCTGTTCCCGCTGGCGGTTAACCGCGATCCGCAGTACAAAAAGTCAGCCAATACAGGCCAGGCTCTGATCGACGAGATCATGATCCAGCGCCGTGTTGAGCTTTGGGGTGAAGGGTTCCGTTTCTATGACCTGAAACGTACTAACAGCGCCCTGAACCGGAACGGCGGTAACCACAGTGCGACCTTTACAAACGGTGTATTGGACGTACCTGCCGGTGATAAGCGTTGGCAGTTCCTGCTTCCGAACGACGAAATCCGGAATACAAACGGTCTGGTAACCCAGAACCCGCAGTAAGCTGCCGGATTATCAACTAGTTAAAAGGGACCTCTTCCGGGGTCCCTTTTTTCGTTTCCGGCGTATGTCAGTAAAGGACCCGAACTGCCTGCTTTTGACACTGTCAATTTACGCTTATGAAACAACTCCTGACCTTACTCTGTCTCCTCGGCACCACCCCTGCCCTGCTGGCTCAACACTGGTATAAAGGCAACCTGCACACGCATTCGCTCTGGAGCGACGGCGACGAATACCCCGAAATGATCATGAACTGGTACAAAGCCAACGGCTACCACTTTGTTAGTCTCTCAGATCACAACGTCCTGCAGGAAGGTGAAAAGTGGATTACGGTGCCGCACCAGAAAGACCGGCGGCTGGTGTTTGAACGCTACCTGCAGACCTTCGGCCCTGACTGGGTCACCTACCGGAAGGGGCCGAATGACACGCTGAAAGTACGCCTGAAAAACCTCAGCGACTATCGGGGACATTTTGACGAACAGGATAAATTCCTGATCCTGAAAAGCGAAGAAATGTCGACAGGCTATCAGGGAAAACCGATACACATTAATGTAACGAACATACAGAACCTGATACGGCCGCTGCCGGGTAATAGCGTGGCGGAGGTCATGCAGAATAACATTGACCTGGTCGTAGCCCAGCGCCGGCTTACCGGGCAGCCGATGTTTACGCACATCAACCACCCGAATTTTTACTATGCCATTACGGCTAATGACCTGATGCAGTTAAAACACGAACGATTTTTTGAGGTGTTTAACGGACATCCGCTGGTGAACAATTACGGCGACGCCACCCGCGAAGGTACCGAATCGATGTGGGATAAAATCAACGCGCGGTTCCAGCAAAACGGACAGCCACCCATGTTTGGTCTGGCCACTGACGATAGCCATAATTACTCGTTGTTTGGCCCGACATACAGCAATTCCGGCCGCGGCTGGGTGATGGTCAACGCGCCCGAATTATCGCCGAAAGCCCTGATCGAAGCTATGGAAGCCGGACGGTTTTATGCAACTACCGGCGTCGAACTGAAACAATTGCCGCAGCAGAACGGGTCACTGGTCGTACGGGTGAAAGCGACCCCGAAAACCAGCTACACCATTCAGTTTATCGGCCTCCGGAAAGGCAAAGAGCAGGTGGAAATCCTGCGGGAAGTGACCGACACAACGGCGGCCTACACCCTGCCCGATGATGTCTGGTTTGTCCGGGCCAAAATCATCTCAGACACCCCGAAATTTAACCCCTACACACCAGGCGATGTCGAAACGGCCTGGACGCAACCGGTTTTCCGCGCGGTTTATCCGAAAATCCTTACCGGTATCACCCCGTTGCCGCAAGCGCACGCGCACAACGACTACGAGCAGTACCGGCCACTCTTCGATGCGTTGGAGCATGGCTTTACCAGCGTGGAAGCGGATGTACACCTTATCAATGACACCCTGTATGTCGCCCACGACCGGCCCACCTTTGCCAATCCGGCCAAAACGCTCGGTAATCTCTATCTGCAACCGCTCACGGAGCGAATTAAACAACAACAGGGACAGGTGTTTGCAGGCTATACCGGTCCGTTTTACCTGTGGATTGACGCCAAAACCGAAGCCGAAGCAACTTATCTGGCCATTGAAAAAGCGCTGAAGCCTTACAAAGCCCTGTTACAGCAAAGCCATACAACCGTGATCCTGTCCGGAAACCGGCCAATGGAAACCATGAAGAAAGCCAGAAATCAGATCCTGACGATTGATGGCCGTCCCGCCGATCTGGGCAAAGGAGTCAAACCGGCACTGATGCCGATGATCAGCGACGCGTACCCGAATCAGGTCAAGTGGCGGGGTCAGGGGGAGATGCCAGCCGACGAGTTTATGAAGCTGAAACAGCTGGCTGGCCAAACCCACAAGGAAGGCAAAAAACTCCGTCTCTGGGCCACTCCGGAAAACCCCGCTGTCTGGGTAAAACTGCGTGAAGCGGGTGTCGATCTACTGAATACCGATCAGCTGGATTTGCTGAAAGAGTTTCTGGAAAAGTAGTGCGGTTTGATACAAAAACACCCCGGACTAACCTAATCCGGGGTGTAAATCATCACTTGCTATTCTATTTCCTATAACCTGCTTTTTGTTTTCCGGATGATCACCGGCACACAGATTTCCGCAGGACACTGACAATTATTTACTAAGTCAACCCGCACATCGCGGTAACAGCCCAGTGCATTGTATACCCGCACCACATACGGCCGGTCACCGGCCAGATTGGTGGCGATGATACCGTTAGCCGGAATAGCCTGCAACGCCGGATTTACAGCCGTAAAGCTCGTACCCTGTGAAATGGCAAAGCTATACGACGAAGGGCTGGCGCCAAGACCCAGGAGTGTGATGCTGCCATCCGTATTCGGCTGGTTTGACACGCAGGTTGGTGCTTTCGGCAGGGCGGTATACAGCGGGATACTGTCGGCTTCAATGATTACCGGGCAACAAGAACCGCTCGGACACAGCCCCGGCACATTGTCAACCGACACCGAATACTCACCGGTTTCCGTAGCCGTAAAGCTGTTCAGCGGACCTGAGTAAACCTGTATTCCGTCTTTCAGCCATTGATAACTCGTATAACCTACCGGCGCTTCCAGCTCAAACGAGAAAGCACTGCCTTTACACACTTTGTAGGGAACACTCGTACAGACCGTTTCGGTGATACCCGGAATCTTAGCCGTGTTATAGGCAATACCCTCTGTGGTCAGACTGGCCGAGAAGGTCAGTGTTGCCGTTGCATTGGCCGGTAAGGTGGCCACTGACCAGCTGCTCACCGGTGTACCCTGGCTAAATGTACCTGCTGAAACAGTGGCCGAAGCCGGAATGATGATCACCCCTGCCGAGATGGAGTCACGGACAACTGTATTGATAGCCGGACCGTTGCCGGTATTGAACAGAATCACTGTATAGCTGACGACATCACCAATTTTGCCTTTGGTTTTGCTGACCAGTTTTTTCAGATTCAGCTGCGGACTCAGTTGCTGTCCGGTAAAGATAGTAATCTGCGCCGTGCCCACACATTGCGGTCCTGTTGTACAGGTCACTGTGTAGACAGTCGTTGCCATCGGGCTAATCACAATGCTTGTTTTACCGTCATCACCTGATCCGGTTGACCAGTTCAGGGTTCCGCTCTGGCAACCTGCCACTGCAAGAGCGCCCGACTGGCCGGCAGTCAATGTGAGCGATGAAGCGCTGATGGTGAGGGCTGGCGTTTGTGTAACAGTTACCAGCGCTTCGGCTTCAAGTGCATTACTGCCATTTGTACAGATGGCGGTATACGTCGTGGTTTGTGCCGGATTTACGATGACACTGCTGGTAGTCTGTCCGGCAATACCGTTCCCCAGCCAGCTTACCGTTCCGGCACATGCTGATGTTACCAGCGTAGCACTCTGACCTGAACAAATCAAGGCATCATTTACGGTGAATTCGTTGGTTCCGCCACTTCCGCTACCGACGAAGATCCGGCCGGTGGCGATACAGCCAGGGCCGCTCACACACGTAACGGAATAGAGGCTGTTTACAGTTGCTGGTACGATAATGCTTGTTTTACCATTATCCGCTGATCCGGTTGACCAGGTTAGCGTTCCGTTTGAACAACCGCGGGCCGAGACTGTTACGGACGTGCCTCCTGATAATGATGTCCGGCTAACCGTCAGACTCACCGGACTCATAACGGTCACAGTGCCCATCACCGAGGTGGCTGACCCTGTCTGGGTCGTACAGGTCGCCGTATAATTCGTTGTCTGGCTCAGATTCGGCGTGATCAGGCTATTGCCCGTGGTGTTGTTCGACCACGTCACCGTACCGTTATTACAGCCCGAAGCCGTCAGCGTCGCTGAGCTGCCGTAGCACACCGTCGCCGATGCAACAACTAAGCTCGCCGCAGGCTGAGTGTTCACCGTCACCGTCGCAGTCGTCGTACAGCCAGGCCCCGTCGTACAAGTGGCCGAGTAGGTGTTAGACGCATTCGTTGGCGTCACGCTGATGGTGCTGCCGTTCTGGCCCGTTGACCAGGTCAGCGTGCCAACACAGCCGATCGCCGAAAGGCTCACCGGCGTGCCCACCGTTACGTTGGTTGATGAAGCCTGTAGACTCAGCACCGGCTGCGGCATCACCGTTACCGTGCCCACCACCGAAGTGGCTGACCCTGTCTGAGTAGTACAGGTTGCCGTATAGTTCGTTGTCTGGGTCAGATTCGGCGTGATCAGCGTAGTACCCGTGGTGTTGTTCGACCACGTCACCGTACCGTTATTACAGCCCGAAGCCGTCA